>JAOARA010000093.1 GCA_025211115.1 Roseicyclus sp.
AGCCGCGGAAACGCCGCCAACAGTTCCTCCGCCCGCGGGATCGCCGCGCCGCCATGGGTACGGATGCGCGCGACATCGGCCCAATCCAGATCGGCGATCCGCGCCGCATCGCCCGTCATCCGCTCGAGCGTCGGATCGTGATGGATCACCGCGACCCCGTCGCGCGTCGCATGCACGTCCGTCTCCACATGCGTATACCCAAGGCCGACGGCCGGCTCGAATGCCTCCAGGGTGTTCTCTTCGGCTTCCAGCGCCCCGCCGCGATGCGCCACCGCCGTGGGCGTCGGATGGTCGAGGAAAGGATGCCGCCCGCTCATGCGCGCTGCAGCTTCGGCGGCTCGCTCCGGCACAGCCGCAGCATCTGCGCCATGAAGGGCTTGGCCGTGTCATCGGCCCGCGTCGCGCCGTAAAGCCGCCGGGTGATGCCCCCCTCGGTCAAGCGCCGCGTCACCAGCGACGGATGCTTGCCCGTATCCCGCACCACCCAGTCGGGCAGCACCGCCACCCCCCGCCCCGAGGCGACGAGCAGCAGGAGCCCCGCCGACAACTCCACCTGCCGGATCGCCTTGGGCTCCACCCCCGCCGCAAACAGCAGTTGCGAGAAGACGCCCAGCCGCGCGCGCTCCACCGGGTAGGTGATCAGCGCCTGGTCGGCGAAATCCTCCGCCTCGATGAAGGGCTTGGCGGCCAGCGGATGATCCGCCGCGCAGACGAAGACCGGCTCGTAATCGAAGAGCGGCGTGAAATCGACGCCCGCCAACGGTTCGGGGTCCGACGACACCACGAAATCCACCTCCTCGCGCAGAAGCGCGGGCAGCGCCTCGAACTGCAGGCCGGGGCGGATGTCTACGTCGATATCGGGCCATGACACCCGGAACGCCTCGAGCACCGGCAGCAGCCAGTCGAAACAGGCGTGGCACTCGATGGCGATATGCAGCCGCCCCGTGCGCCCCTTCCTGAGCGAGTCGAACTCGTCCTCCAGCGCCGCGATGCGCGGCAAAACCTCCTCGGCGAGGCGCAACAGCTTCATTCCCGCCGGCGACAGCTTCATCGGCTTCGAACGCCGCACGAACAGCTCAAGCCCCGCCTGGTCCTCCAACCCCTTGATCTGGTGGGACAAGGCGGATTGCGTGATGTGCAGCCGGTCGGCGGCACGGGCCAGCCCGCCCTCCTCGTGGATGGCCTTGATCGTGCGCAGGTGGCGAAACTCCAGATGCATGTGAAACTCATATTGATCTTGAGGATTATGAATTTGTCGCAAAGACCACTCTATGCGACATCCTGCTGCGACACATCAAGGATCAGAATCGCCATGACCGCCCCGCGCATCTCTTTCGAGTTCTTCCCGCCCAAGTCGCTCGAGGCGTCCTTCAAGCTGTGGGAGACGCTGGGCGTCCTCGCGCCCCTCTCGCCCGAGTTCGTCTCGGTCACCTATGGCGCGGGCGGCACCACGCGGGCACTGACCCATGACGCGGTCAAGACGATCCACGCCAATTACGGCGTCGAGGTCGCGGCCCACCTGACCTGCGTCGACGCCACCCGCGCCGAGACGCTGGAGATCGCCCACAGCTACGCCGAGGCGGGCGTCACCCAGATCGTCGCGCTCCGCGGCGACCCGCCGAAAGGCGCGGGCCGCTTCACGCCCCACCCCGACGGTTTCGCCAATTCCATCGAGCTGATCGAGGCGCTGGCCCAAACCGGCAAGTTCCACCTGCGCGTCGGCGCCTACCCCGACCCGCACCCCGAGGCGGGCTCCATGCAGGACTGCGTCGACTTCCTGAAGCGCAAGATCGACGCGGGCGCCAACTCCGCCATCACCCAGTTCTTCTTCGAGGCGGACACCTTCTTTCGCTTCCGCGACGCCTGCGCGGCCGCGGGCATCACCGCGCCGATCATCCCCGGCATCCTGCCGATCAACTCGTGGAAGGGTGTGCGCAAATTCGCCGAGGCCTGCGGCACGATCATCCCCGCCTGGCTGAACGAGGCCTATGACAAGGCCGCCCGCGACGGGCGCGAAAAACTGCTCTCGACCGCGCTGGCCACCGAGCTTTGCACCGACCTGATCGACGGCGGCGTGGAGGACCTCCATTTCTACACGCTGAACTCCCCCGACCTCACCCGCGACGTCTGCGCCGCGCTCGGCGTGACGCCGAGGGTGGACCTCAGCGAAGTGGCCTGATCACATCAGGCACTTGACCCCATCAGCGTCCTTCAATTGACTTGTGGATGGCCCTGCGGCAATGCAGGGCCTTCCTTCTTTTCATGGGAGCCCGAGATGATCTCGCCTGTCCTGCCTAGCTACAACCGGTCGAAACTCTCCTTCGTCAAGGGCGAAGGGTCGTGGATGATCGAGGCTGACGGGCGACGCTTCCTCGACTTCGCCTCCGGCATCGCCGTGATGTCGCTCGGCCACGGCCACCCCGCGCTGGTGAAGGCCCTGACCGACCAGGCGACCGCGCTCTGGCACACCTCGAACCTCTACACCGTCCCCCAGCAGGAGGCGCTGGCCGAACGGCTGGTCGAACATACCTTCGCCGACACCGTCTTCTTCTGCAATTCGGGGACCGAGGCGACCGAACTGGCCGTCAAGATGGCCCGCAAATACCGGGCCGACAGCGACACGCCCGAGCGCAGCACGATCCTCACCTTCGAGGGGGCCTTTCACGGGCGCTCCATCGCCGCGATCTCGGCGGCGGGCTCCGAGAAACTGACCAAGGGCTTCGGCCCGCTCCTGCCCGGCTTCCGGCAACTGCCCTTCGGCGACCACGACGCGCTGCGCGCCGCGGCTGCCGCGCCTGACGTGGGCGCGATCATGGTCGAACCGATCCAGGGCGAAAGCGGCATCCGCCCGCTGCCCGACCAATGCCTCAAGGGCCTGCGCGACCTCTGCGACGAGCACGGGCTGCTGCTGATCCTAGACGAGATCCAGTGCGGCGTGGGCCGCACCGGCCGCCTTTTCGCGCATGAATGGGCGGGCATCGCGCCCGACATCATGATGGTCGCCAAGGGCATCGGCGGCGGCTATCCCATCGGCGCGCTGCTGGCCACCGAACAGGCCGCGCGCGGCATGACGGCGGGCACCCACGGCTCCACCTATGGCGGCAACCCGCTGGGCTGCGCCGTCGGCGCGGCGGTGATGGACGAGATCACCAAGCCCGGCTTCCTCGACGAGGTGAACGCAAAGGCGGGATTCCTGCGCCAGCGGCTCGAGGGGCTGGTCGCAGCCCACCCCGACATCTTCGAGGGCGTCCGCGGCGCGGGCCTCATGCTGGGCCTCAAGTGCAAGCCCACCAACACCGACGTGGTGGCCGCGGGCTATGACGCCCACATCCTGACCGTGCCCGCGGGCGACAACGTCCTGCGCGTGCTGCCCGCCCTCACCATCACCGAGGAAGAGATCGCCGAGGGCGTCTCGCGTCTCGACGCCGCCGCCACGGCGCTGAGCCGCAAGATCGCCGCCGCCTGATCCCTTCATCTTCCCCCAAATACGGCGGGGGGTCCGGTGGGCTGGCCCCCCGCGCTCCTCCGCCAGCCAAGGGCGACACGCCATGACCCATTTCCTCGACATCAACAAGACCGACCCCGCCGCGCTGCGGTCCATGATCGACCAGGCCGCCGCGATGAAGGCCGCCCGCGCAGGCCGCCCCAAGGGCACCCCCGACGACGAGCAGCCGCTTGCAGGCCGCATGGTCGCGCTGATCTTCGAGAAGCCGTCCACCCGCACCCGCGTCAGCTTCGACATGGGCGTGCGCCAGATGGGCGGTCAGACCATGGTCCTGTCCGGCTCCGAAATGCAGCTCGGCCACGGCGAGACCATCGCCGACACCGCCCGCGTCCTCTCGCGCTATGTCGACCTCATCATGCTGCGCACCTTCGAGGAGGACGTGCTGCTGGAAATGGCCGAGCATGCCAGCGTGCCGGTCATCAACGGCCTGACCAACCGCACCCACCCCTGTCAGATCATGGCCGATATCCTGACCTTCGAGGAACACCGCGGCCCCATCGCGGGGAAAAAGGTGACCTGGTGCGGCGACGGCAACAATGTCTTCGCCAGCTTCGCCCATGCCGCGGGGCAGTTCGGCTTCGACCTGACCTTCTCCGGCCCGCCGACGCTCGACCCCGAGCGCGTCTTCCTCGACGAGGCCCGCGCCAAGGGTTCCACCGTCACCATCGAACGCGATCCGGCCAAGGCGGTGGCGGGCGCCGACCTTGTCGTCACCGACACCTGGGGCTCGAGGCATGCCAGCCAGTCCACGCGCGAACGCCGCCACAACCAGCTGCGCCCCTACCAGGTGACCGAGGCGCGGATGACACACGCCAAGCCCGACGCGCGCTTCATGCATTGCCTGCC
>JAOARA010000094.1 GCA_025211115.1 Roseicyclus sp.
CATGGAAGACATCAGCCAGCTGATGACCAACGCGATGGGCGTGGCGCAAGGCGCGCGCGAAGAGGCCGAGACGGCGATGAAGTCCATGATGGACCGCTGGCTGGCCGACCGCGACTTCGTCACCCGCGACGAGTTCGAGGCTGTTCGCGCCATGGCGCAGAAGGCCCGCGAGGAGAACGAGGCGCTCAAGGCGCGCATCGCCGCGCTGGAAGCCAAGGGCTGACGCGCCCGCGCGCCGACCGCTACAGGCTCAGAGCCAGCGCGCGTAATCCGACACCAGCAGGTGCGTGGGCGCGACATCCTCTTCGATCTCGGCGAAACGGCCGATGGGCTCGCGGAAGATGTTGTCGGTCTCGTCGTCGTTGACGGTCGAAACCTCGCCGATCAGCACGTCGCCGCCCTCGCCCCAGAAGGCATGCCAGTCGCCGGGGCGCAGCGTGACGCTTTCGCCGGGGGCAAGGCGCAGCTTCTGGCCCGGCGCGTAATCCACCGCGATCCCGTCGCACCAGACACGCCCGCCGCGATCCTCGGCGAAATGGCCCGTATCGTCGGAGCCGAACAGTTCCACCACCAGCGTGGCACCGCCGCGGTTGATGATGTCCTCGGCCTTGATCACATGGGTATGCATCGGGCTGAGCTGGTCCTGCTTCGAGATCAGGAGCTTTTCCGCGTAGCACATGCCCCGGCCCGCGGTCAGGTCGGACAAAAGCCCGTTGCGCAGCGTGAACAGGAACAGCCCCATCTCGGCATAGCGGCCAGCCCCGTAATCGGTGATGTCCCAGCCGCAGCGCGCGTCGATGACATGGCGCGCCTCGTCGGCACGGGCCTTGAACGCCTCGGGCGTCCAATAGGCGAAGGGCGGCAGGGTGAAGCCGAAGGACCGGATGAACTCATCCGCCTCGGCCATGATCGCGTTGACCTCGGATCTTTTCATCGCGTGCCCTCCTGTTGACCGCCGCGCAGGTATGCGCCCAAACGCGCGCCGATCTCAAGCCCGCCCTGCGCCTTGGCACAGCCAAGGGTCACCGCGGGCTGTGGACGCCCCACGGCGCGCCGCCTAGGGTGACGAAAGACAACCACCGGGCAGGGACCGCCATGGACGGCATGCTTCTTCAAGCCATGATCTACTTGTCGGCGATGGTCATCGCCGTGCCCCTGGCCGTGCGCTTCGGGCTTGGCTCGGTGCTGGGCTACCTGATCGCGGGGATCGCCATCGGCCCGGTGCTGGGGCTTGTCGGGTCCGAAACGGCGGACCTGCAGCATTACGCCGAGTTCGGCGTGGTCCTGATGCTGTTCCTGATCGGGCTGGAGCTGGACCCCAAGGGCCTGTGGGAGATGCGGCGCAAGCTGATCGGGCTGGGCGGCGCGCAGATCGTCATCACCACCGCCGTGCTGGCGGCGGGGGCCATGGCCATCGGCCTTGCCTTGCCGCTTGCCGTCGCCATCGGCATGACGCTTGCGCTGTCCTCGACCGCCATCGTTCTGAAGACCCTGAACGAAAAGGCCCTGATGCAGACGACCGGCGGGCGCTCCGCCTTTTCGGTGCTGCTGACGCAGGACATCGCCGTCATTCCCTTTCTTGCCCTGCTGCCGCTGCTCGCCACCGAGGCCACGCGGGTCAGCTTTGCGCCCGACGGCTCGATCCAGCGCCACGCGGGCGAGGAGGCGCATCACACCATGTCGCTGGTCGAGGGACTGCCGGCATGGGGCGTCACGCTGGTGACGCTGGGGGCCGTGGCCGCCGTCATCCTGGCCGGGCGCTACCTGTCCACGCCGCTGTTCCGCCTGATCCACATGACGCGGCTGCGCGAGATGTATACCGCCGTGGCGCTGGTGATCGTGGTGGCCATCGCGGTGCTGATGCTGGTGGTCGGCCTCAGCCCGGCGCTGGGGGCCTTCGTCGCGGGGGTGGTGCTGGCCAATTCCGAGTTCCGCCACGAACTCGAGGCCAATATCGAGCCCTTCAAGGGCCTGTTGCTGGGCCTGTTCTTCATCACCGTGGGGGCCGGGGTCGATTTCGGCACGCTTCTGGCCAATCCTTTCCTCATCATCGGGCTGACGCTGGCGGTCATGCTGCTCAAGGGGCTTGTCCTGCTGGGCATCGCGCTTGCCTTCCGGTTGAAGGGGGGCGACCGCTGGCTGTTCACGCTCGGGCTGGCGCAGGCCGGCGAATTCGGCTTCGTCCTCGTCGCCTTCGGGGCGCAGCAACTGGTGTTTCCCGACCGCGTGGGCGAGATCCTGCTGCTGGTCATCGCGCTGTCGATGCTGCTGACCCCGCTCAGTTTCATCGCTTCGGATTACCTGCGCAAACGCATGGCCGACCCGGCGGGCGAGACGCCCGAACCCGACGAGATCGACGACGAGGCGCCGATCATCATCGCAGGGATCGGCCGCTTCGGTCAGGTCGTGATGCGGATGGTCCAGGCCTCGGGGTTCAGGACCGTGGTGCTCGACAGCGACCTGGCCACGATCCAGCTGATGCGGCGCTTCGGGTTCAAGGGGTTCTTCGGCGACCCCACGCGGCCCGAACTGCTGGCGGCGGCCGGGCTCGAGGCGGCCCGCGTTCTGGTGGTGGCGGTCGACGACCGCAAGGCCGCGGTCGAGCTGGTGCGCTACGCCCGCAAGATGCGGCCCGACCTGTCGATCACGGCGCGGGCGCAGGACCGGCTGCATGTCTACGAGCTCTACGAGGCGGGGGCCGATCACATCGTGCGCGAGATGTTCGACAGCTCGCTGCGCGCGGCGCGCTACGTGCTGGAGGACATGGGCCTCAGCGATTACGAGGCGCATGAGCTCGAGATCGCCTTTTATCGCCACGACCGGCAGAACCTGCGCGAGCTGGCCGAGCTGTGGAAGCCCGGCGTCCCGATCGCCGAGAACGCCGCCTATGTCGAGCGCGCGCGCGAGCTGAACAACAGTCTCGAGACGGCGCTGGTCACGCAGCTGGACGAGATGGTCGAGGGGGATGATCTGCAAGACCGCGAGCCGCGCCGCTCGTCTGGTGATGCGGGGGCGCTGCGCGGCACGATGGGGCGCGACGCACCCGCGCCGCGGCGTCCGGGCGGGCGCGACAGCTGAGTGCCCGCGCCCGCCCGGCCGTGATCAGCAGGGCGCGATGTAATAGCCGCCGCGGCCGTCGGCATAGGCGCATTCCTGCGTCGCCTGGTTCTGTGCGACCACCGCACCGGCGGCCGCCCCGCCAAGCACGGCGACAGCCCGCCATTGCGGGTTCGCACCCACCAGTTCCGACAGGGCCAGCCCCGTGGCGCCGCCAAGGACAGCGCCCAACGCGGCCTGGTTCTGCGGCGTCGGCTGACAGGCCGATACCGCGAGGAGCGTGGCGAACAGAGCACCGGTCAGTTTGAGGGTCATCGTGTTATCCTTCCGTTTTCCGTGCCTTGGCCCGGATGGCTTCAAAGGTCCCGGAGCCGGAGGATAACGAAAAAACCCGCCGCACCATAGGTGCGACGGGCTTGAGACGCGAGAAATCGGCGGGTTTACGCCGCGCGTGCGGTCAGGACGGCATCGACCTGTTTCTGTGCGCCCGACTCGTCCATGCCCTTCACGGCGGCCAGCTCACGCGTCAGCCGCTCGAGCGCGGCCTCGTAGAGCTGACGCTCGGAATAGGACTGCTCGCGCTGGTCGTCGGCGCGGTGCAGGTCGCGCACCACCTCGGCGATCGAGATCAGGTCGCCCGAGTTGATCTTCTGCTCGTATTCCTGAGCCCGGCGCGACCACATGGCACGCTTCACGCGGGCCTTGCCCTTGAGCGTCTCCATCGCCTTCGACACGACGTCGGGCGAGCTGAGCGAGCGCATGCCGACCTCGGCCGCCTTGGCGGTGGGGACGCGCAGCGTCATCTTGTCCTTCTCGAAGGAGATCACGAAGAGTTCGAGCTTGAGGCCGGCGATTTCCTGCTCCTCGATCGAGACGATCTGGCCAACCCCGTGGGCGGGGTAGACGACATACTCGTTCGGGCTGAACTCCTGCGACTTGCGGGCCTTCGACATTTCCAGTGGTTCCTTTCCATTTCCCGGTCCACAGGCGACAAAAACACCTGAGGAAAACCTATGTTTTCCACAAGCGGGGTAGGATCACGATGGGGACCGGGCAGGTTGGCAGACCTGCGTGTGTTTGATCGACAGACGGCTTAACGTGTCAGTTGTATAACACGACTTCAGGTCGATTTCCAGATGGACGACACGGCAACACCTGAAGGGCCAGTAAACACTGGGCTATCCCGCAGAACACGGGGTGCCGCGGTGCCGCATTGGCACCGAATCGGCACGAGGTCTCAGCCGCCTTCGCCCGCGGCTTCCGAGAAGAGCTCCATCTTGCCCGGTTTGCCATCCTGCTCCTCGGCGTCGGGCAGCGGGTCTTTCTTGGTGATGATGACCGGCCAGGCCTCGGAGTATTTGCGGTTGAACTCCACCCATTTCTCCATGTCCGGCTCGGTGTCGGGCCGGATCGCATCGGCGGGGTACTCGGGCTCGCAGACGCCGCAGTCGATGCATTCGTCGGGGTGGATCACCAGCATGTTCTCGCCCTCGTAGAAGCAATCCACGGGGCAGACCTCCACGCAATCGGTGTATTTGCAGGCGATGCAATTTTCCGTCACGACATAGGTCATCGGGTCATCCTTGGCTGGTCGTTCTGTCTGTCTGCTACGCGAGGGGTCGGACCTTTGCAAGACCGCGCCCGCCGCTCAACTGTCAGCGGAGTGTAAACCTGAGTTGACAGGTTTCAAGCGGTTTTTCTGCGGCAAACCGACCTCAGAATTCGCCGTCTCCCTCGCCCCGCATCGCATCGAGGCTGCGCCGGTCCTTTTTAGTCGGACGCGGACCTGTGCGGGCGGGCTCCGGGGCGACCGGATCGGGGGGCGGCGTCAGGTCGTCGTACAGCGTCTGTGCCTCGGGCGCCGGCCCGCGGCGCGTGGCCAGTGCGACGATGCGTATCACGCGGATCTGGCGGCCCTGCGCGAAGGTCAGCACGTCGCCCGGCCCCACGGCGCTGGCGGCTTTCGTCACCCGCGTCGCGTTCACCCGGACCGCGCCCGAGGCGACCTGTTTCGTGGCGAGGCTCCGCGTCTTGAAGAAGCGGGCCTGCCACAGCCACTTGTCGATCCGGTCGGTGGGGCGCTTGTCGGTCAGGACTTGCCTTTCAGCCCCGCGAGGGCCTGGGCGAAGGGATTGTCGGGGTCGATCCGGTCCTTCTTCTCGGGGCGCGAGGAGAAGGATTTGGGCCGGTCGTCACGCTCGGGCTTGCCGCCCTTGCCGCCCTTGCCGCGCGGCTTGCCACCGGGTTTCCCGCCGCCGGGCTTGCCCGAGGACTGGCCGCGGGGCTTGTTGCCCCCCTCGGCGCGGCGCGGGCCCTTGCCGCCACCGCCCTGCCGGCGCGGCGGGGCCCAGACGAAGGTATAGAACACCTCCATCTCGGCGGGGGCGGCGCTGTCCGTCGGCGGGGTCTCGTCCGGCGTGCTGTCGGGAACCTCGGCCGGCGTCTCCGCCGGGGCCTCGTCGGGCTGGTCGGCGGGCGTTTCCGCGGGCGGGGCCGGGGGCGTCTCGCCCGGCTGCTCCACGGGCAGTTCGGTCGGTGTCGGGTCGGGCGTGTCCGCCCCTTCGAGGCCGGTGGGCGGCGCGGCGGCCAGCACGGTCTCGTCCACCGTCTCGGGTGCTGCGGTCGCCGCGGGCTCGGGTGCCACGGCCTTCACCTTGGCGCGCTCGCCGCGCTCGGCGCGGTAGCCGAGGCCCCCCATCAGGTCGGCGAACTGCTCCAGCGTCAGGCCGGTGATCGACAGCATGTCGGCGGTCGCCTCGAACCCGCCGCGTGTGTTCTGACCGCGCAGCATGTCGGCGAGGCGCTCCAGCATGTCGATGCGGATCGCGCGGCTGGCCGCGGGGCGGTAGCCTGACATCGTGTAATAGCCCTGCGGCTGGTCGGTCTCGTGCGGGATCGTCACAAGGCCCGGCGGCGGGCTTTCGGGGAAGGTGTCCAGCCCCTGCCACAGCCCCCAGAGCACGAGGCGCAGCCGCGTCGGCGCAGGCTTCAGCAGGAGCGGCAGGAAGATCGTGAACTGCCCGAAGCGCACGCCATGCTTGCGCAGCATGCCGCGGGCGTCCTGGTCGAGCGCCTTGATGTCGTCGGCGATCTCGGCACGCGGCACGATGCCGAAGCTTTCGAGCAGGCGGAAGGCGACGCCGCGGGCCAGCCCCGTGACGGCCTCGTCGCGCGACAAGCCCAGGAGCGGCTCGAACTGCGCGGCGATGCGGCGGTCGATGAAATGCTGCAGACGGCGCTGTACCTTCTGGATCACCTCCGGCCCGGCCTCGTCATCGACGAAGGCCTCGGCCACGGGCTTCATCGGGTCGTCGCCCTTCACCAGCTTGCCGAGCGCCTGGTCGCCCCACATCAGCCCGCCCTGTTCGGTCAGGTCGAACTCGGTGTCGGGCGCGTTGTAGAACCGGTCGGCGCGCAGGTGGAACTCTGGGCGCAGCGCGGCCATGGCGGCCTGTCGCAGGGTCTTGGCCTCGTCCGGGCTGGCGGTCTTGTCCTGGATGAAGCGGAATCCTTCGATCCGCCCGAGAACTTCGCCCTCGACGGTCACCTCGCCCTTGTCGTTCACATCGGCCACAAGGCTCTCCTTCTGTTTCAACCGCCGGAGGAGGACACTCGTCCGCCGGTCGACAAATCTTTGCGTCAGCGCGCCATGCAGCGCGTCGGA
Source organism: Roseicyclus sp. (assembly GCA_025211115.1). GTDB lineage: Bacteria > Pseudomonadota > Alphaproteobacteria > Rhodobacterales > Rhodobacteraceae > Roseicyclus. The sequence continues at coordinate 6,722 of JAOARA010000094.1, forward strand.
CAGTCGGTCTTCTACGGCACGGGTGGCCCCGCGCCAATGGGCAACATCGTCCACCCAGCCTTCTCGCTGCGCGACGTAGGTCCATGTGCGGATAAACGCCAGACGTTTCGACAATGTGTCGATATCGCCTTCGGTCCGGTCGATCCGCTTGACCTGCCGGGCGAGCCAGTCGTCGGGCACCCGGCCCAGGTCGTGCAGGAAATCGAAGATGCGGCCCAGAAGCTCGGCGTGTTCCTGGTGGCTGATGCCGCGGAAATCGGGGACGCGGCAGACATCCCACAGGAGCCGCACGTCGCGGGCCGACTGCAGGCGGGCCTTGACGTCGTCGCGCTCGGATATCGTCTTGAGCGCCATCAGGTCGTCGGCCTCGCGCGCGCGAGTGAGCCAGTCATCCTCGCCCGGCTCCTCGAGCGAGGCGACAAGCCGCGCGACCGAGCCGAACTCGAGTTCGGAGTTGCGCCACTGCAGCTTTTTCACCGGGGCAAAGCGGTGGTCCTGGATCGCCTGTGCCAGCTCATCGTCAAGCGGCGGTGCCTCGCCCGTCACGCCGAAGCTGCCGTCCTCGGTGTAGCGCCCGGCGCGGCCTGCGATCTGGGCCAGCTCGTTGGGCCAAAGCTCGCGCATGCGCCGCCCGTCGAACTTGCGCAGCCCCGAGAAGGCGACATGCCGGATGTCGAGGTTCAGGCCCATCCCGATGGCGTCGGTGGCCACCAGCACATCCACGTCGCCATTCTGGTAAAGCTCGACCTGCGCGTTGCGGGTGCGCGGCGACAGCGCGCCCATGACGACGGCCGCGCCGCCCTTTTGCCGCCGAAGCAATTCCGCCGTGGCATAGAGGTTTTCGACCGAGAACCCCACGATGGCGCTGCGCGGAGGCATCCGGCTGATCTTTTTCGAACCTGTATACACAAGCTGTGAGTAACGCTCGCGGCTCAGGAACTGCGCCTTGGGCACCAGCGCCGCGATGGCACCGCGCATCGTCGCGGCCCCCATGAACAGCGTTTCGTGCAACCCGCGGGCGTGGAGCAGCCGGTCGGTGAAGACATGCCCGCGTTCGGGGTCGGCGCAAAGCTGGATCTCGTCCACGGCCAGGAAATCCGCGCCGATCCCCACCGGCATCGCCTCGACGGTGCAGACCCAGTATTGGGTCCGCTCGGGCACGATGCGCTCTTCGCCGGTGACCAGCGCCACCACCGAGGGACCGCGCAGCGCGACGATGCGGTCATAGACCTCGCGCGCGAGCAGGCGCAGCGGCAGGCCGATCACCCCCGTGCGATGCGCCAGCATCCGCTCTATCGCGTAATGCGTCTTGCCGGTGTTGGTGGGCCCGAGAACCGCGGCGATCCGCCCGCGGTCCTTCATCGCGCCCGTGCTGCTGCCGTCCATGCGTTGCGGCCCACCCTTCTCGACGGTGCCCGGCCCATCGGCCGCTCAGAGCGCCTGACCCTCGAGGGCCCGTTCCACCCGGCTCACCGCGCCGTTTATGTCGTCGCGGTGGGGATGTATAGCCTGCGCCGCTTTCAGCGCCTCCAGCGCGCCCTCGAGATCGCCGATCTCCTCCAGCATGATCCCGAGGCCCGTGAGCGCCCCGAAATGCCGCGGCTCGAGTGCCAGCACCCGCTGGATGTCCGCGATGGAGGGGCCATAGCGGTTCGACTGGAAGAACAGCGTCGCGCGGGCGTTCCAGCCCTCGGCGAACTCGGGGGCGTGATCGGTCAGCGCGGTCAGGTGCTGATAGGCTTCGTCCAGCTCGCCCGCCTCCAGCGCGGCGCGGCCGCGTTGCAGCAGGTAATCCGCCGTGGCCGAACCCGAGCGCGACCAGAGCATGTAGATCTCCTGCTCGACCACGTCCCAGTTGCGCAGGTCGGGTTGCGCCAGCCGGTCGAGCAGCTCGTCCGTGCGGGCCATGCCCTGCGCGGACACAAGCAAGGGAAACCCGCACAGGAATGCCGCTACGGCAATGTTGTGGAATGGGCGCATCATTCGCATGGTGCGCAAGCTAGCATGTTCGCGCGGATGATCCATATCAAACCAGTGCGAGCAACCGGGATATGGAAAGGGAATGTGCAGACATGAGCATGATTGATCACGCGGTGAAGGCCCTGTCCGACAGGCTGTCGGAGGGGTTCGACGGGTCGGCCAAATTCGTCATCGAGGGCGAAGGCGCGGTGATGGTGGACGGCGGCGGCGTGCGCGCGGCGGAGGACGGCGACGAGGCCGATGTCACGATGACGGCGGATGCCGACACGTTCCAGAGCATCCTCGCCGGCGATCTGAACCCCGCCTCGGCCTTCATGACCGGCAAGCTCAAGCTCGACGGCGACATGGGGACGGCCATGCGCCTCGGGTCCGTTCTGGGCTGATGCAGATGGCCTCCATCACGCCGGAGGTCAGCCTTGCACAAGCACCCTTCTTCGACGACGTCGCCGAGGGGCCCCGCGGTGTCAGGGCACATTGGGTCGACAGCGCGGACGGCACCCGCCTGCGGGTGGCGCTCTGGCCCGAGGGGGCAAAGGGCACCGTGCTGCTCTTTCCCGGACGTACCGAGTATTGCGAGAAATACGGCCGTGTCGCGGCCGACTTGGCCGCCGCGGGATATGGCATGGCGGCCTTCGACTGGCGCGGGCAGGGGCTGGCCGACCGGCCGCGGCATCGCCGCGACATGGGCCATGTCGTCAGTTTCGACGAATACCGCGAGGATGTCGCCGCCTTCCGTGCCGCCTTGGACGAGATGCAGGTGCCGAAACCGTGGTTCCTGCTCGGTCACTCGATGGGCGGGGCCATCGGTCTGCGCGCCATTCATGACGGGCTGCCGGTGCGGGCCGCGGCCTTTACCGGGCCGATGTGGGGCATCCAGATGCGCCCCTTGCTCAAGGCGGTCTCGGGTGTGGTGCTTGGCCTGTCCGGGCCGCTCGGCTTCGGCAAGTCCTTTGCCATGACCACCGGGCCCTACGCGCCGATGACCTTCGACGACAACCCGCTGACCACCGACCGCGACCAGTTCGACTACATGGCGCGCCAGATGGACCGGCATCCCGAGCTGACGCTGGGCGGCCCCTCGAACCGCTGGGTGCATGCCGCCTTGCGCGAATGCGCGGCGCTGATGGCGATGCCCGCGCCCGATCTTCCGGCGGTCACCCTTGTCGGCGGGCGCGAGAAGATCGTCGCACCCTGCGCGGTCCGGCGGCGCATGGCGACATGGCCCCGCGGGCGGTGCATCGAGATCGCCGGGGCCGAACACGAGGTTCTGATGGAAAGCCCGCCGCGCCGGGCCGAGACGCTGGAGGCGATCATCGCCCTGTTCGACTCCGAGGCGGGTTAGAGCATGTTGCGCAAAAGTGGGAACCGGTTTTGCGCGCCTCGAACATGCGAAATCAAGCCGTTGGAGCGGGTCGCGTGAATGCGAATGAACGCGACCCGCTCTAACCCGCCACCAACACACCGCCCTCGAGCCTGAGCCGCCGGTCCATCCGAGCGGCCAGCTCGGGGTTGTGGGTGGCGATCAGCGCGGCCATCCCCGTCTCGCGCACCAGCCCCATCAACGTGTCGAAGACCGTGTCCGATGTCTCGGGATCAAGGTTGCCGGTCGGCTCGTCGGCCAGCAGCAGGCGCGGGCCATTGGCCAGCGCCCGGCAGAACGCCACCCGCTGCTGTTCCCCCCCCGAGAGCGCCGCGGGCCGGTGATCGAGCCGCGCGGACAGGCCCACCGCGCCCAGAAGGTCGCGGGCCCGCGCCTCGGCCTCGGCCATGCTTGCGCCATTGGCCAGCTGCGGCAGGATGATGTTCTCGGCGGCGGTGAACTCGGGCAGCAGGTGGTGGAACTGGTAGATGAACCCCACCATCTCGCGCCGGGCCGCGGTCCGCGCGCGGTCGGGCGCGCGCGACAGGTCCTGACCGCCGATCTCGACAAGGCCCGCATCGGGCGTGTCCAGCAGCCCCGCGATATGCAGCAACGTGGATTTCCCCGCACCCGAGGGCGCGACCAGCGCCACGACCTCGCCCGCGGCGATCCGCGCCTCGGCCCCGCGCAGCACGCGCACCTCGTTCGGGCGGCCGGGGTTGTAGACCTTCTCGATCCCCTCGAGGCGCAACACGGCGTCACTCATGGCGCAGCGCCTCCACCGGGTTCATCCGCGCGGCGCGCCGCGCCGGGAAGATCGTGACGACAAAGGACAGGCCCAGCGACAGCGCGACCGCCGACAGCACGTCGCCCGCCTCGAGCCGCGCGGGCAGTTCCGAGATCAGCCGCACCGACGGGTCCCAGACCCCGCCTCCCGCAATCCAGTTCACGAAATCGAAGATCGGGTCGATCCAGATCGCAAAGGCGCATCCCAGCGTCACCCCCGCGATCGTGCCCGCCACCCCGATGGCCGACCCGCACAGGAAGAACACCCGCAGCACCGAGCCCTCCGACAGGCCCATGGTGCGCAGGATGCCGATGTCGCGCGACTTGTTCTTCACCAGCATGATCAGGCCCGAGACGATGTTGAGCGTGGCGATCAGCACGAGGATCGACAGGATGATGAACATGATGTTGTCCTCCATCTGCAGCGCCTGCAGGAAGGCACCCGAACTGTCGCGCCATGTCCAGACCGAGACCTCGCCCGCGGCCATGAGGACCGGCAGGACCATCGCCTCGACCCGTTCGGGATCGTCGAGATAGACCTCGATCTCGTCGGCCACGCCGTCGCGGTTGAAATAGGTCTGCGCCTCGGCGAAGGGCATGTAGACGCGCACCCGGTCGATGTCCCAGCGCCCGACCTGGAAGATGTAGACCACCTCGTAGGCCGAGACGCGGGGGCTTGTGCCGAAGGGCGTGCGCGCCCCGTCGGGCGAAATCAGGCGGATGCGGTCGCCCACACGAAGCCCCAACTCGCGCGCCACGCCGATGCCGATGGCCACGCCATCGCCAGTGCCGAAATCGGCAAGGCTGCCGAAGGCCTGTTCGGGCTCGGCCACCAGGGGCACGGTTGCGAGGTCCGCGGCCGCGATGCCCGTGACCTCGACGCCCGCGTTGCGCCCCTGGTGGCTGGCCATGACCTGCCCGCGGATGACGGCTGCGGCATGGGCCACGCCCGGCACCTCGGCCACCGCGGCGGCCGCGGCCTCGTAGTCCTCGAAGACGCGGTTCTGCCGCCCGTTGGCGTCCAGCTCGACCTGATCGTAGACGCTGATATGCGGGTTCGCGCCGAGGATCGTGCCGACGAACTCGGCCCGGAACCCGGTGCGCACGGCCAGCGTGGCGATCAGCGCCGCCACCGCGAGCATGATGCCGAGAAAGCTGATCACGGTCATCACGCTGACGCCGCCCTCGGCGCGGCGCGCACGCAGGTAGCGCCAGGCGATCATGACCTCGAAGCGGGAAAAGGGCGGGGGGGTGCGGGCCACGCGGCTCTCCTTGGGATGGGTGCGCGCAACGTGGCGAGTTTGCCGCCCCTGTCAAGCGTTGCACCCCCGCGGTCACGCGCGGATCACACAGGGGTGACGCAGGGGCGCGGCTTGACCTTTGCGCGCGATCCGGCCCTTCTTTCCCGCGGGAAGGGAGAGCGCCATGCACCAGCCAGCCATCACCGGATCGGGCGTCTTCACGCCGTCCGAGGTCATCACGAACGACGAACTGGTCGCGGCCTTCAACGCCCATGCCGACCTCTGGAATGCCGAGAATGCCGAGGCCATCGCCGCGGGCGAGCTCGAGGCCAAGCAGCACTCCTCCTCCGGGTTCATCGTCGCGGCCTCGGGCATCGAGCGGCGTTTCGTGCTCGACAAGACCGGCATTCTGGACCCCGCCGTCATGCACCCCTGGCTGCCCGAGCGGCCGATGGAAGAGCCGGGCGTCATGGCCGAGATGGGCGTCACCGCCTGCCGCGCGGCGCTGGAGATGGGGGGCGTCGACGGGGCGGAGGTGGACCTGATCCTCTGCGCCGCCTCGAACCACGAGCGCGCCTACCCGGCGATTGCCGTCGAGATCCAGCAACTGCTCGGCGCGGGCGGTTTCGCCTTCGACATGAATGTCGCCTGTTCCTCGGCCACCTTCGGCATCCAGGCCGCCGCCGACATGATCCGCGCGGGCAGCGCGCGGAAGGCGCTGGTCGTCAGCCCCGAGATCTGTTCCGCCCATCTCGAATGGCGCGACCGGGATTGCCATTTCATCTTCGGCGACGTCGCCACCGCCGTCCTGATCGAGCGCGACGCGGACGCGCAAGGCCCCCGCTTCACCATCCGCTCGACCCGCTGCGCGACGCAGTTCTCGAACAACATCCGCAACAACAACGGCTTCCTGCGCCGCACCCGCAAGGGCCACATGGAAGACCGGCGCGACATGCAGTTCATGCAGAACGGCCGCAAGGTCTTCAAGGAAGTGCTGCCGCTCGTGTCGCAGCACATCGCCGATCACATGGCCGAAGAGGGGGTCGCGGCCAGCGACCTTGCGCGGCTCTGGCTGCACCAGGCCAACAAGACGATGAACGATTACATCGGCCGCAAGGTGCTCGGCCGCGACCCGGAGCCGGGCGAGCAGCCCAATATCCTGCAGGATTACGCCAATACCTCCTCGGCGGGCTCGATCATCGCCTTCGCCCAGCATTCGGGTGACATGACCGCCGGGCAGATGGGGCTGATCTGTTCCTTCGGAGCAGGGTATTCGGTGGGTTCGGTGATCGTGGAGCGGCGCGGCTGAGCCGCCCTTGCCCGCGCGGCGGGGCTGGGGCAGAAGCAGGACATGGCCAAGCTCTACTTCCATTACTCGACGATGAACGCAGGCAAATCGACCCTGCTGTTGCAGGCGTCGTATAACTACATCGAACGCGGAATGCAGACCTACCTGCTGACCGCGAATTTCGATGACCGCGCGGGCACGGGCCGGATCGGCAGCCGCATCGGCATCGCGGCCGAGGCCGATACCTATGCGACCACGAGCGACCTGTTCGAGATGATCGCCGCCCGGCTGAGGGCAGGCCCCTGCGCCTGCGTCCTGATCGACGAGGCGCAATGGATGACGCGCGAGCAGGTCTGGCAGGTCGCCCGCGCGGTCGATGACCTGAACGTGCCGGTGATGTGCTACGGGCTGCGGGTCGATTTCCGGGGCGAGCTGTTCCCCGGCTCCGCCGCGCTGCTGGCGCTGGCTGACGAGATGCGCGAGGTGCGCACGATCTGCCATTGCGGGAAGAAGGCGACGATGGTGATCCGCGTCGATGCCGAGGGCCGCGCCCTGACCGAAGGGGCGCAGGTCGAGGTGGGCGGCAATGACCGCTACGTGAGCCTGTGCCGGGTGCATTTCCGCGAGGCGACGGGCGACCGGCCCGCGGGGTAAGGGTGTTTCGCCCGCTTCGCGGCCGACCCGCGCGCCGCGCGCGCGGCGCGGTTGCGAATTTTCGTACGAAAATTCGATTTGGCGCTGTTGAATTTTCGTACGAAAATTCGGCGGCGTGGTCTTGGCCGGGCGGCGGTCAGACGGTGTTCGGAAGCGGACGCCCCTCGGCGAAGGCGATGCAGTTCTCCAGCGCCATCCGCCCCATCGCCTCGCGCACCTCGAGCGCAGCCGTGCCCAGGTGCGGCAGGAGGGTGACGTTCTCCATCCCGATCAGCGCCTCGGGCACCTGCGGTTCGAACTCGTAGACATCGAGGCCCGCACCCCCGATCTCGCCCCCTTGCAGGGCCGTGATCAGCGCCGCTTCGTCGACCACGTCGCCGCGCGAGATGTTCACGAAGATCGCATGGGGCTGCATCGCCGCGAACTCGGCCGCGCCCATCAGGTGATGGGTCTCGGCCCCGCCGGGCGTCGCCAGCACCACGATATCGGCGGCGGCCAGGGCCGCGGGCAGCTCCATCTGTTCGGCGGGGAAATCGACGGATTTGGCCGAGCGGTTGGCATAGACGATCCGGCAGCCGAAGCCGAAATGGCAGCGCCGCGCGATGGCCTGGCCGATCCGGCCCATGCCGATCACGCAGACGGTCTTGCCCGTCACGTGCAGGCCCAGCATCTGCGTGGGGTGCCAGCCGGTCCAGCGGCCCGCGCGGAGCATCCGCTCGCCTTCGCCCGCGCGCCGCGCCGTCATCAGGATCAGCGTCAGCGCGATATCGGCTGTGGCATCGGTGACGGCACCGGGCGTGTTGGTCACCTCCAGCCCTGCGGCGCGGGCGGCGTCGACGTCTATGTGGTTGTAGCCGACCCCGAAATTCGCCAGCAGCCGCGCCCGCGGGTCCGGCACCTCGGCGAAGGCCTGTGCGCGGAAGGCATCGCCGAGCGTCGGCAGGATCACGTCGAAACCGCGCAGGGCCGCCACGCATTCGGCGTGGTCCATCGGCGTGGTCACGCTGCGGCAGGTCACGTCGAAGACGCGGGCCGCGGCCTCCATCACGCTTTCGGGCAGGCGGCGGGATACGAGCAGCTTCAGCACATCTTCTCTCCGTTCGGGATCTCGCGGTCGGGGCCGATCAGCACGACGCGCCCCTCGGCGTCATGCAGGCCGAGGACCAGCGCCTCGGACATGAAGGGGCCGATCTGGCGGGGCGGGAAGTTCACCACGCCCATCACCTGCCGCCCCACCAGCGACTCGGGCGTGTAATGGGCGGTGATCTGGGCCGAGCTTTTCCGGACGCCGATCTCGGGTCCGTAATCGACCCAGAGCTTGATCGCGGGCTTCTTCGCCTCGGGGAAGGGTTCGGCACGGGTCACGGTGCCGACGCGGATGTCGACCTTGAGGAAATCGTCGAACCCGATGGTGCCGCTCATCCGCGCAACTCCCGGCTGCGGTCGGTGGCGGCCTTGACGGTGGCGCGCATCAAGGGCGCGAGGCCCCCGGCCTCGTCCATCAGCACCGACAGCCCGGCCTGCGTCGTGCCATTGGGCGAGGTCACGTTGATGCGCAGCTGTTCCGGCGTCTCCTCGGCCGCTTCGGCCAGCAGGCCCGCGCCCGCGACGGTGGCCTTGGCCAGCTGCATCGCCATCTCGGGCGGCAGGCCCTCGGCCTCGCCCGCCGCGGCGAGCGCGTCGATCATGTAGAAGACATAGGCCGGCCCCGAGCCAGAGACGCCGGTGACCGCGTCGATCTGATCCTCGGATTGCAGCCTCACGACCTGACCGATGGCGCTCAGCAGCCCCTCGGCCATGTCGAGATCCCCCGCACCGGTGGCGGCGTTCCCGACGATGGCCGTGATCCCCTTGCCCACCGCGGCGGGCGTGTTGGGCATCGAGCGCACCACCCGCGTGCCGGGGCCGAAGGCCGCCTCGAAGGCCGCGATGGGGGTGCCCGCCGCGACCGACAGCACCAGGGTGCCACCGCCGCCGAAGCCCGCGACGCGGGGCAGGGCGTCGCCCATCATCTGCGGTTTCACGGCGACCATCAGCACCGCCGGATCAGCGGGCAGCGGGCCGTTCACCGACACGCCCTGCGCCTGCAGCCAATCGGACGGGTGCGGGTCGATCACATGGACGGCAGAGGGCGCAAGCCCGCCCTTCAGCCATCCGGCCAGCATGGCCGATCCCATCTTGCCGCAGCCCAGCATGACCAGGCCGCGGCGCGAAATCTCGTCGAAATTCATGGCGTCCCCCGTGCGTTCCGGGGGCCGAGACTAGGCGCGGCCGTAGCTCTCTGCAATGGCGACCTGCAGCGCGTCCGACGGGCTGCGGTTGCCCCAGCAGGCCAGCTGGAACGCCGGGTAGTAGCGTTCCGCCGCCAGCACCGCGGTTTCCACCATGCAGGCGATCTGGTCGGGGCTGGCCAGCTGCTCGCCCGCCAGCACGAGGCCGTAGCGGTAGACCATCAGCTTTTGCGCGGGCCAGTAGGTGAAGGCCCCGGCCCAGCAGCGGTCATTGGCAAGGTTCAGCGTCTCGTAGAGGGCGGGCAGCGTCTCGGCCGGCGGTTCCATGTCGAAGGTGCAGATCATCCGCAGCGTCTCGTCATAGGCCGACCAGGCGAGCGTCACGGAATAGGTCCGCCACTGGCCTTCGATGGCCATGGCGATCTGGTCATCGGCGATACGGTCGAAATCCCACTCGTGATGCGACGCAAGCGTCTCAACGATGTCGATGGGATGCAGGTCTTCGATGTCCAGATACTGCTCGGAATGCGACATTGCCCAGGCCTCGTGTTTTGGCAGCCTAGCGGGCCTTGGGTCACTAACCAAGACGCCCGCTAAAGGCTGGGTGTCTTTCAAATTGGTGGGGGCAGGCTGCCCCTCACCTACGAAATATGGTGCGGCGGTTGGGGCGTTGTGTAAAGCAGTATTTTTGTGACCGAAAGGCGAGAGACCCCGATACCACGGGGTATCCACAATATATCGTGGGGTGGGGATTACTCTGCCGCTAGGGCAGGGCGCAGCCCGAGGCGCCGCTCGAGATCGAGGCGCTGGCCGGGCGTCAGCCCCGCGGCGGGCACCTCGATGAAGGGGATGCCCGCGGCGTGGCAGGCGATGCGCTTGGCCTGGTCGCGGTCATGGGCATTTCCGCGGTAATGGCCGTCGCCCTGGTATTCGATCACGGCGACGGGGTTCCCGTATCGGTCGATGATGAGGAAATCGGCGCGTTTGCGCATGAGCGCATGTTCCGCCACCTTCCGCGTCTCCTCGAGGTCCCGGCGCGCGGTCGCTTCGAGGAACGCGCCGTAGGAGACCTGTGCGAACAGGCGATGCCCACAGGGGGCGCGTTTCACGAGGGCCTCCAACTCGCAGAGCAACGCATATTCCGGCTTGTTGAGGAGCCGTTTGCGACGCCAGCCGACCTTTTGGGCGTGATCGTGGCCGGGGGATTTGTAGTTGGCGAGCTTTGCGGAAAGGCGTTGGGCCTCTGCTTCGGCGTCCTTCGCAGTCTCCTCGGCCTTTTTGCGTTTTTCGAGTGTCACCTCGCTAACCATGATGAGCAGGAACACCATTCCCGACAACAAGCCCACCGCCACCAACCAGAACACATCCACCATCACGCACTCCATCAAACCAATGACAGAGACGATGCCGCCCGCTTCGGGCAGGGGTGTGAACCGATCCCGGCAAATCCGGGGCCGCGCCCCTCAGAGCGCGCGCCAGCCGATGTCCCGCCGGTAGACCCCGCCCGGCCAATCCACGCCCTCGACCATGCCATAGGCGCGGTCGCGCGCCTCTTGCAGGGTCGCGCCGCGGGCGGTCACGTTCAGCACCCGCCCGCTATTGGCCACCACCGCGCCCTCGCGCGCCGCGGTGCCCGCGTGGAACACCATGTGATGGGAATCCTCCGGCAAGGCCTCCAGCCCGCCGATGACATCGCCCTTGCCGTAGCTGCCGGGATAGCCCCTGGCGGCCATGACCACGGTCATCGCGTGATCCTCGGCCCAGGTC
>JAOARA010000095.1 GCA_025211115.1 Roseicyclus sp.
CGCACGGCCTTCTTCGCCCGCTCGATGCGCATCACGTCGTCGATGCGGCGCTCGAGAAAGGCCCAGGTCGCGGCATGGTCCATCGACTGATCGCCCAGCCAGTAAAGCACCGTCGAGGATTAGACCCCCGAGAGCGTCGCGCGCTTGGTATACCAGTTCAGATCCTCCGAGGTATCGCCCAGCGCGGTCCAGACCGCATCCGCCGTCTGCCAGAGCGCCCTTGCGCCGTCGGCGGCATGGATCGGCAGCGCGAACAGCGTCACGCCGCGGCGCACCGCCTCCTTGTCGTGCTCCACCAGCTCCAGCCGGGTGCGGACAGCAAACGCCACCCGGTCGCTGTAGCGCAGCGCGGTCAGGTCGGTCTCGGCCAGCTTGGCCGCCATCGCCGCATCCCCCTGCGCGTGGAAGGCCAAGGCAAGATCGACTGCCCCGCGGGGGCAGATCGCGCGGGCCTCGGGCAGGGTCATCCCGGCGTCACCGGCGGCGGCCTTGAAGCTCGCCTCGGACCAGCCGTCGAAGGGCACATGCATCAGCGCCGCCTCGACCAGGCGGGCCATCGCGTCAGGCGTGTGATCGGTCGTTTCGGTCATGCGTGCCCCCGTTCCTCGCTGTGCTGGCGACAGTAGACAAGTTAGGGGGGCTTTGCTATACGACCACCTCCTGCTTTCAACGCAACTCTAACTTAGGAAGGTGGTGACACCAGAATGCAGGTCAGTGTTCGCGACAACAACGTCGATCAGGCACTTCGCGCCCTGAAGAAGAAACTTCAGCGCGAGGGGGTTTTCCGTGAAATGAAGCTCAAGCAACATTACGAGAAACCTTCGGTCAAGAAAGCGCGCGAGAAGGCCGAGGCCGTCCGCCGTGCCCGCAAGCTGGCGCGCAAGAAATTGCAGCGCGAAGGGCTTCTCTGAAGGCCGGATCGTCGACGCGATCCCGAAAGAAAAGAACCCCCGTGGCCACGCCCCGGGGGTTTTGTCTTGCCGTCTGTCGCCCGGCCCGCGGGCGGTCGGGTTATCCGTCGTCGGAGGCGGCGGCGGCCGCGATCTCGCGGGTGCGGGCGGCGCGGGCCTGCGCCTGCAACAGCTCGAGGTTGTCGTCCGAATCATCGTCGTAGACCCGGTCCTCGGTCACGCCGGACAGTTCGGCGAATTGCTCGCTCAGGTTCACCGGGAACCATGTCGGCCGGATGGTTTCGAAGCCCGGCACCCCCGACAGCAGGGTCGAGATCGACCGCGCGCAGCGCGCTTGCGGCACCGCGCCGTAGCCCTGCACCGCGCGCGACAGCGCCGCCGCCTGTTCGGGCGTCACGGGCATCTCCTGCACGAGAACGTGGTAGGTCTCGCGCGCGTGGTAATCCATGTAGAAGTCGAACAGCTGCGGCGACATCCCGAAAAGGACATCGTTGCGCTCGGGCACCAGCGGGTGATGCCAGCTGCCCGCGGGGTCGAACACCAACCGCTCGGCGCCGTCGATCACCAGCGCCGAATGGCCGCCGCTGCCGTTGCGGTTCGACACCATGGTCAGAAGCCGGACGGTGGGCGGCCCGCTCGTGGCGTAGCGTGCGGCCTCGATCTCGGCCTGGGGGGCCGAGACCTCTTCGGCCACGCATCCTGCGACAAGGCCGACCAGGGCCAGCCCGGTCGCCAATCGCAGGATCAGGCTCATCGCGCGAAGACCGCGAGGAAGAGCACGATCAGGATGCAGACGATCCCGATGTTGACCGTCCAGCGCATGAAGCCGGCAAAGGTCTTTTCCTGTTCGGTGATGTCCATCTCACCGGGCTTGTGCTGGTTGTCTGCCATGTCGTTTCCCCCTGTTTCGGGTCCAATGTCGCTGAGGTGGAATAGCCCATCGCGCGCCGCCTGTCAGCCCTCCGGGCCGGGGTCACTGCGCCGCAGCCCCCGCGGCGAGGCGATAGAGCCACGCCCCGTCCGCGCGCCGGGTCCGGGTGACCGCACCAAGGGCATGAAGGTGGTTGAGATGCGCCACCGCCTCGACCAGCGCAAGGCCATAGGTGCCCGCGTCGATCCGGCGCTTGAACAGCGGCGCGAAACACTCGGCGGCGGTCTTCTCGCCCGTGCCCAGGTGATCGCGCAGCCGGTCGAGCGCGCCGTGGTGGTTCTCGATCAACTGGCGCAGCCGGTCGGGCAAGCCGGTGAAGGGCAGCTTGTGGCCCGGCAACACCAGCTGGTCTTGCCGCGCGTGGGGTTGGAACCCCGCGCAGCTTTCCAGCCATTCGCCCACCGGGTCGGCCTCCGGCTCGGTCGCGTAGACGCCGAGATTGGGCGAGATCGTCGCCAAAAGCTGATCGCCGCCGATCACAAGCCCGTCGGCGCGGCTCCAGAAGGTCGCGTGATCGGGCGCGTGCCCCTGCCCGAGGCGGATGTCCCACGTCCGCCCGCCCATGCGGATCGTGCCGCCCTCCGACAGCCGCGTGAAGCCCAGCGGCATCGGGTGGACGGTGTCGGCGAAGTTGAAGGGCCGCGCGGTGCGGCGTTCCTCGAAGGTCTCGGCATCCATCCCCGCGCTTTGCCAATAGGCCAGCGTCTCGGCGCTCGGCACCGCCTGTTCGTCCAGCGTCAGCATCCGCGCGGACAGCCATGCGGTGCGCGTCATGCACAATTCCGCCCCGCGGGACTGGAACCACCCGGCAAGCCCGACGTGGTCGGGGTGGTGATGCGTCACGATCAGCCGCGTCACCGGAAGCCCGGCCAGCGGCCCGGCCAAGGCCCCCTCCCACAGGGCGCGGGTCTTGCCGGTGTCGAGGCCGGTGTCGATCAGCGTCCAGCCGTTCCCGTCGCCCGCCCCGTCGCGCAGCGCGTAGGCGTTGACGTGGTCCAGCACCATCGGCAGCGGAATGCGCAGCCACAGCACACCGTCCGCGACCTCGATCGCCTCGCCGGGGGCGGGGGCCGTCTCGATAGGCGTCTGGATCATGCCGCCAACTCGTCGGCCGAGAGGGTGTAAAGCTCCGCCGCCCCCGCGCGCGCCTGCGCGAAAAGCCCATGCGCCTCGGGCAAGAGCCGCGCGATGTAGAACCGCGCCAGCGCGGCGCGCGTCCTGTCGCCCGCACTGGCCGCGCGCAGGTGGTAGAGCGCCCCCATCACGCGGGCGAACCCCATCAGGTAAGGCACCGCCCCGCCGAACCGGTCGTTCAGGTCACGCGCCAGCATGTCCTCGGTCGCCGCGCGCAGCGCGCCCGCCATCTCGGCCACCGGCGCGCCCATGTCATGCGCCTGCGCCTCGGCCTCGACCGCGTCGATCAGCGCGTGGATCGCCGCGCCGCCATCCATCATCTTGCGCCCGACAAGGTCCATCGCCTGGATGCCGTTCGTCCCCTCGTAGATCGCCGAGACCCGCACGTCGCGCAGGTATTGCGCCACGCCCGTCTCCTCGATGAAGCCCATGCCGCCATGCACCTGGATCCCGAGGTTGGCGAGCTTGATCCCCGTCTCGGTCCCATAGGCCTTGGCGATGGGCGTCAGCACCGCGGCCCGTGCGGCCTGCGCTGCGTCGCCCGCGTGGCCAAGGTCAAGCGACACCGCCAGGTCCAGCGCCATGGCGCGCGCGGCGAAGGTCTCGGCCTTCATCTCCATCAGCATCCGCCGCACGTCGGCATGATCCAGGATCGTGCCGGTGCCCCCCTCGACCAGCGGCTTGCCCTGTTTGCGGTCGGCCGCATAGGCGACGGCGGCCTGCGTCGCCGCATCGGCGATGGACACGCCATGCACCGCCACGCCCAGCCGCGCGTTGTTCATCATGGTGAACATCGCGGCCATGCCGCGGTTCTCCTCGCCGATCAGCCAGCCGGTCGCGCCGTCATACTGCATCACGCAGGTCGGGCTGCCATGCAGCCCCAGCTTGTGCTCGAGGCTGACGACCTTCAGGCTGTTGGCCACGCCCGGCGTGCCATCCGCATCCGGGATCAGCTTGGGAACAAGGAAAAGCGATATCCCCTTCGTCCCCTTCGGCGCATCCGGCAGCCGCGCAAGCACAAGATGGACGACATTCCCGGTGAAATCGTTATCCCCCCAGGAAATGTAGATCTTCTGACCCGTGATCCGGTAGGTGCCGTCGCCCGCCGGCTCCGCCTTCGTGCTCAGCGCGCCCACGTCCGACCCGGCCTGCGGCTCGGTCAGGTTCATCGTCCCGCACCATTCGCCGCTGGTCAGCCTGGGCAGGTAGAGCGCCTTGATCTCGTCCGTCGCGTGGTTCTCCAGCGCCTCGATCTGGCCCTGCGTCATCAACGGGTTCATCTGCAACGCAAGACAGGCCGCCCCCGCCATGTCGTTCACGCAGGTCGTCACCGTCTGCGGCAGGCCAAGCCCGCCATATTCCGGATCTGCCGACACCGCCGTCATCCCCGCCTCGGCCATCGCGCGATACCCCTCGGCATAGCCGGGCGAGGTCCGCACCACCCCGTTCTCCAGCCGCGC
>JAOARA010000096.1 GCA_025211115.1 Roseicyclus sp.
GACGGACACCGTGGTGCCGCTGGGCAGCGTGGTCACCGCGTCGCCCGTCGGCGTGACGGTCGTGTTCAACGTGCCGCCGCCCGACAGGATGCGGGTGCCCTCGGTAAAGGCGGCGACCCCCACCGTCGCGGCACCGGGCGGGAAAGCGTCGGTCGTGGTCGTCGTGGACGAGCCGCCCGCCTGCGCCCCCGAAGCGGCAAAGACGGCTGCGGCAAGGGCCAGGCCTGTGACGATACTGCGAATACTCATCCTGCTACTCCCCGGAATGCCAAACGGCGATCAGAACGCAAAGGACAGGCCAAGCGAGACCTGTTGGCGGCTGGTGTTGTCGGTGATGTCATAGACCCCCAGCGACAGCCCGGCGCCCTCGATCTGCGGGATCGACAGGCTGAAGCCCATGTTGATCTGCGACCTGGTGAAGGAGATGCTGCCGGCCAGCGTCTCGGTCAGGCCCATGCCGACACCGAAGAACGCGCCGGGGCCACGCGTGCCGAGCCCGTCATCCGACAACGTGGTGTCGCTGCCATACCCGAAGGAGAACTGCATCGGCAGTTCCGTGCCATTGGCAAGCGGGAAGGCCTGAACGTGCGACAGGGTGGCGACATAGGTCGGCTCGCTGCCGCTGGCATCGCCCCAGCCCAGAAGGTTGCCCGCGCTGATCGAGGCAAAGGTCGCCGACGCCCCACCCGCGCGCAACATCCGCGACAGGCTGGCCGACACGCTGCCGCTTTCGGCGAACGGGTTGAGGCCGAGGATGTTGACCGAGACCTGCGCGCTGACGCCCGATACGGGGTTTCCGAGAGCGAAGCCGAAACTGACGTCGCCGTCATCGTCCTTGGTCGAGATGCCCTCGCGTGGGCTGACGTAGCTCAGGGCGACGAAACGTGTCCCGCTGGGCGCGGCCACGGCGGAGCCCACGCCGAAGACGGACGGAAAGGCAAGCGATGCGGAGGGGCTGGGCTGAACGGCGAGCGGCGCGGCGCCACCGGTGACCGAAGCTCCATCCTGCGCCTGCGCGGCGAAGCCGGCACATCCGAGGACGGCAGCCAACGCGAAACCTTGAGCGTAGCGGAACATCGACTAATCCTACTCGTTAAACGATCTTGTCACGGTTTTAGCGCGCGCCACCCCGGCTTGTCCCCCCTGAAATTGCCGCATCCGCCAACTTGCCCGGGGGTCTTGTTGCAAATGCAGCACGAACAGCTCTTGGACTGGCTCGGGCGAGGTGACAGGGACGACTTCCGTCAGGATATGACGCCTGCCTCTGCAAGCGCCGAACGGGGCGGCGGCCTGCGAAACGAAAAAGGCCCGGACAAGCCGGGCCCCCTTCGGCACTGCGGCACGCGATCAGTAATAGGCCGCGATGTAGGCCGCGAGGGTCGGGTTGGAGAAGATGCCAACAACCACGCCATTGACGGTCACCTGGTATGCCACCCCGCCAGGGGTCGATACGGGCGTGACCACCACGTTCAGCGGCGGAATGCTCAAGGAGGTCGTCACCACGCCACCCGCCGACGAGGGCGGGGGCGCGACAGGGCTGGTTGCACCACCCGCAAGGGCAGCACCTGTCAGGCCGATGGAAAAGCTGGCGGCGAGAGTGATCTTCGAAATGACGTTCAGCATGAGGGGTCCCTTTCGAGGTTCGAATCAGAAGCTGTAACCAACGGACAGCGTGAATTGGCGGCGCTCGACGTTGTTGGTCGCGTCGTAGAAACCCGCGGTGATGCCGAGACCGTCGACACCGGGAACCGTTGCGGTCGCACCGACGTTGAACGCCGTCTCGGTCGCCGAGACCCCGACCGAAAGGTTTTCCGTCAGCCCGACGCCCGCACCCGCAAAGAACCCGTCGCCCACATAGGCGAACCCGTCGGCGGACTGGGTGGTCGCATTGCCGTAGCCGAAGGTGAACTGAACCGGCAGCTCCATGCCTGCGCCACCGACGGTGGTCAGGTGCGAGACGTAGACGCTGTACGATTCGTCATCCGCAGCCGCGTCACCCCAGGCCAACAGGTTCCCGCCGGAGACGCCCACGAAGGTCGCGCCGCGCTCACTCACGTGCAGGGCACGAGAGAGGCTGAGAAAGATGTTGCCGGAGTCGGCGAAGGGCGCAAGACCCGTGACGTTGATGCCCGCCGTGAGCGAGACACCGGTGACCGGGCTGCCGAAGGTGTAACCGACGGCGAGATCGCCATCGCCACCGGCACCGCTGATCCCGCCCCGAGGGTTGCCGTAGGACAACGCGACAAAGCCGGTATTGCCCGGCGCGGGGAAGGCAGAGGCGGCCCCGAAGATCGCGGGAAAGGCATTCACTGTCGTGGATGCGGCCATGCCTGCGGGAACGGGAGCGGTGGGGGTTTCCTGCGCGGATGCCGACATCGGCATGACGACGAGTGCGGCCGCCGCGAACGCAGAAGCGAGGGGAAGCTTGGTGATCATGACAACAACTCTTATCCGGGACAATAGGGAACTAAAGACCGTTATCACTCGCAAGATACGTCATTGCCACCCCGAAAGCCGGAATTTTTTACCGAAATCTCGACTGTGATGAATCCGCCATGCCCCATGCGCGAAAATCACGCACGAAAAAAGGGCACGCCCAAGGCGTGCCCTTTCCTGTTCCTGTCGACCTCTGGGCCGGTCAGCTTCCCGTGGCGTTGGACACGTCGCCCGCCACGCCCGGCCCCATCGAGGAGCTGAGCGAGATTTTCTTGAGATAGGTGCCCTTGGCACCGGTCGGCTTGGCCTTGGAGACGGCATCGACGAAGGCGCGCACGTTCTCGACCAGCTTGTCGGCATCGAAGGACGCCTTGCCGACGCCAGCGTGAACCACGCCCGCCTTCTCGGCCTTGAACTGGACCTGGCCGCCCTTGGCCGCCTCGACGGCTTCCTTGACGTCCATCGTCACCGTGCCGATCTTCGGGTTCGGCATCAGGTTGCGCGGCCCGAGGATCTTGCCCAGCCGGCCGACGATCGGCATCATGTCCGGGGTGGCGATGCAGCGATCGAACTCGATCGTGCCGCCCTGGATGGTTTCCATCAGGTCTTCTGCCCCGACGATATCCGCACCGGCTGCCTTGGCCTCGTCGGCCTTGGGGCCGCGGGCGAAGACGGCGACCCGCACCGATTTGCCGGTGCCGTTGGGCAGGTTCACCGTGCGGCGGACCTTCTGGTCGGCGTGGCGCGGGTCGACGCCCAGGTTCATGGCGATCTCGACGGTTTCGTCGAACTTGGCCGAGGCATTCGCCTTGATCAGTGTAACGGCGTCCTCGACGGTGATCTCTTCCTTGCCTTCGAAGGCGGCGCGGGCGGCCTGGAGGCGCTTTCCGATCTTACCCATGGCTTACCCTTTCACCTCGATACCCATCGACTTCGCGGAGCCGAGGATGATCTTCATCGCCTGTTCGACGTCGTTCGCGCTGAGGTCCTTCATCTTGGCCTCGGCGATCTCGCGCAGCTGGGCGGGCGTGATCGTGGCGATCGTCTCGCGGCCGGGCTTTTCGGCCCCGCGCGGACGGTTCCGCTTGCCCTGGTTCTTCAGGCCGGCCGCCTTCTTCAGATAGTAGGACGCCGGCGGCGTCTTGATATCCATCGTGAAGGACTTGTCCTGGTAGTAGGTGATCACGGTCGGCATGGGCGCACCCGGCTCCATGTCCTGCGTCTTGGCGTTGAACGCCTTGCAGAATTCCATGATGTTGATGCCGCGCTGACCCAGGGCGGGGCCGACCGGCGGAGACGGGTTGGCTTGACCCGCCTTGATCTGCAGCTTCATCTTGCCAGCAAGTTTCTTGGCCATTGTGGCCTCTCCTTTCGTCCAACAGCCCCGCGACGCGTCTTGGGGCCTTTGTGGCCGTGGTCAGGTCCGACGCACGCGTGCGCCTCGCCTCCCACGGGGGAATCGCACCACCCCCGAAAGGAGGGTGCGGAAGCCCGCCGCATAAGGCGAAACGGGCATGAGATCAAACGATTTCCGCGAGCCGCTCAGAGCTGCTTGGAAACCTGCGTGAATTCCAGCTCCACCGGGGTCGCTCGGCCGAAGATCGAGACCGTCACCTTCAGGCGCTGATGCTCTTCGTCGACCTCCTCGACCATGCCGTCGAAATCCTCGAACGGACCTTCGTTGACCTTGACCTTCTCGCCGATCTCGAAGGTGATCGTCGAACGGGGCTGCGCTTCGCCTTCCTCGACGCGGTTGAGGATCGCGTTCACCTCTTCGTCGCGCATCGGCATCGGGCGGCCCTGCGGGCCAAGAAACCCGGTGACGCGCGGGATCGAGTTGATCGCGTGATAGCCGATGTCGGTCATCTCCATCCGCACCAGCACGTAGCCCGGCATGAAGCGGCGCGGCACGGTGACCTTCTTGCCGCGGCGGATCTCGATCACATCCTCTTCAGGGACGAGAACCTCTTCGATCACGTCCTCGAGGCCCTTCTCGGCCACCGCGGTGCGGATCTGCTCGGCGATGCGCTTTTCGAAATTCGACAGCACGCTGACCGAATACCACCGTTTCGCCATCCTCTTATCCCTTCTCGTCAGAGGCGCGGCGCGCCCGGAAATGCCAAGGTCTCGCGCCCATACCGGGCGATCCTCCGTCCGGACACGACTGGAGAGACCACTGCGGCGTCACCATCGATGTCAGGGAGGATGCGCAGCAGATACAGCGCCGCGCAGAGATTGGCAAGCCTGCGCCGGGTCAGCCGAAGAAGGTCAACAGCAGTTCCAGACCGTTCCGGATCAGCCAATCCACGAAGAAGAAGAAGATCGCAAAGACAACCGCCATGAGAAACACCATTGCGGTGGTCACCAGCACCTCGCGGCGGGTCGGCCAGACGACCTTGGCGATCTCGGCGCGGGTCTGCTGGAGGAACTGGAACGGGTTGGCCATGCTGGGTCTCCGGGTCACTTGCGCGGCATATACGCAAGCCCGCCCCGCTGTGCAAGGCGGGGGGCGCTTGCGCTAAAGTTGTGCGCCGCGGCGTCGTTGTTTCCCGCGACCCAGACACGCACAGACGGAACCACACCCCATGACCGCAGCAACGCATGTTCCCACCCAACACTCGGCGGCGGAGACGGCGCTTCTTGCCATGGTCGACCGCACGCAGGCGGTGATCCATTTCACCCCCGACGGCACGATCCTGCAGGCCAACGCCAATTTCCTCGGCGCGCTCGGCTACACGATCGACGAGATCCGGGGCGAACATCACCGCATGTTCGTCGATCCGACCTATGCGCGCAGTGCCGAATACGCCAGGTTCTGGCAACGACTCGGGGCCGGCGAAAGCTTTACCGACCAGTTCCCGCGGCGCACCAAGGCCGGCAAGACCATCTGGATCCAGGCCACTTATGCGCCGGTGTTCGACGCCACCGGCGGCGTGTCCCGCATCATCAAGATCGCCTCGGACGTCACCGCGCGACGCACCGCGGTCGAGGATATCGCCAAGGGCCTCGAGCGGCTGCGCGACGGTGACCTGACGCAGCGCGTCGAGGTGAGCGAGGTCGCGGACATGGCGCTGCTCGGCGAGGCCTTCAACCGCACCGTCGACGACTGGAACGCCATGATCGGCCGGGTGGCCAACGTGACCCGCATCGTGCAGACCATCGGCGAGACGATCCGCAACTCGGCCGACGACCTGTCGGAACGGACCAGCACGCAATCCTCGGCGCTCGGCCAGACCGCCGCGGCGGTCGAGCAACTGACCGAAACCGTCCGCAGCGCCGCCTCCGAGGCGCAGCAGGCCGACGCCATCGCCACCAGGACACGCGGCATGACCGAGGGCAGCAGCAAGCTCATGGATGACGTGATGGAGGCGATGACCCAGATCCAGAAATCCTCGGGCCATATCTCCAAGATCGTCAGCGCGATCGACGCCATCGCGGTGCAGACCAACCTCCTTGCCCTCAACGCCGCGATCGAGGCCGCCCGCGCGGGCCCCGCGGGCCGCGGCTTCGCCGTCGTGGCCTCGGAAGTGCGGCAGCTGGCGCAGCGCAGCTCCGAGTCCGCCCGCGAAATCAACGAGGTGATCGCCGAAAGCGCCCGCCACGTCGAGGACGGCGTGACCCTGGTGAACCGCGCGGGCAAGGACCTGGGCGATATCTTCGGGGGTGTCGGCCACCTGTCCGAGACCGTGGGCCGCATCGCGCAGGGGATCACCGCGCAATCCACGACCCTGTCGCAGATCAACGGGGCGGTCGCCCAGCTTGACCGGGTCACGCAGGACAATGCCGACATGGCCGTCCAGAGCGCCTCGGCCGCGCGCAACCTCTCCGACAGCTCGGCGCAACTGGCCGAGGAGGTGTCCGGCTTCAAGGTCGCCCCCCACGTCCGGCCCGGTGACGAC
The DNA here is from genome assembly GCA_025211115.1 of Roseicyclus sp. Taxonomy (GTDB): domain Bacteria; phylum Pseudomonadota; class Alphaproteobacteria; order Rhodobacterales; family Rhodobacteraceae; genus Roseicyclus. Next base: position 6,336 of record JAOARA010000096.1, read on the forward strand.
GCCTTTCACCGCATGTTCGGACAATTCGCCGCACAGTGATCGCAATGCCGTGGCCCCGCATGAGACGGTGGCCACGCGCCCGCGAGGCAGCCGAACAAAAAAAACCACCAAGAGACGCGAAGGCATCGATCTTGGTGGTCGTCAGGACTGAGCAGACAGGTGTTAGCTTCTTGGTGTCTCCACCTACGGGGCGGCGGGGGGGCACCGCAAGCGATTTATGAAACAGGATGACTGAATATCCTGTAAATTATTGATTTAAGTATAAAAATTATGAGACTTCGCGGTGGTTGACATTTTCAACAAATCTTATCTTTCGCACATCTTGCCTTTGTTGCCTGACGCCCCCATTATCATACTTGTCCGAAGAACGTGGAACGCGGTCGGTACGGGCAGCACGAGATGCATATCTTGATGGGGCGCGCAGGGCGCGCCGGACACACGGCACGAAGGGTCCGGCAAATACTCCCCTTGCGGCCCATGAACCACGATAGTTTCGCGCGTCGCGCCCATGCGGCGCGCACGAAGCGTTTCCGCGTGATCCCTCCTTTAAGTTGCCCCTAGGGAACCAAAGATGCTTTGACCCTGATCGGCAAAGGCCTTCTATTCGCTACCACCACAGGGGAAAATTACTTGTCCGCCAAGTAGTTGCCGGTTTACTGCCCGGTCTTGCCTAGCCCCTGCACACTTCACCACGTCAGCCGCGGCTGGCGTGGTTTTTTTTCGTATATCGCCAAGACGGAAGACATATCGCCCCGGCACGGCAAGCGCCCGACCGGACGGACGCACCTTTCAGCATGCGGCATTACGATCTTTCGGAAAACCGGCCTTGGCAGGGGCGGAGGGACTCGAACCCCCGGCCTGCGGATTTGGAATCCGCTGCTCTACCAACTGAGCTACACCCCTAGGCCGGTGTGCGGGATAGGGCGAAACCGCGGGCTTGTCCAGACGGGAAACGCCCCTCCCGACAATCGATCAGTCCGATCCCCACGGCCCATGCAACCCGGCCTCGCCGGGACGGTCGATCCGCTCGAAGCCATGCGCGCCGAACCGGTCGCGCTGCGCCTGGATCAGGTTCGCCGTGCCCCGCGCCTGCCGAAGCGTGTCGAGATAGCCGAGCGAGGCCGCCAGCGCGGGCACCGGATGCCCCCCAAGGCTGGCGGCGGCGACCGTGCGGCGGAGCGCGGGGAGGTTTCGGCGCAGGAGGTCGGCGAAGTGGGGCGCGAAGGCGAGGCGTTCGCCCGGCGCGTCGCGGAGCGCGGTCGCCATGTCGTCGAGCATGGCCGAGCGGATGATGCAGCCCGCCCGCCAGATCTGGGCGACGCGCGGCAGGGGGAGGTGCCACGCCTCCTCTGCGCCCGCGGCGGCCAGCAGCGTGAAGCCCTGCGAATAGGCGAGGATCTTGGCGGCGATCAGCGCGCCCTCCAGATCGGCCTCGGGCAGGTCCAGCGGCTCGGCTGCGCCGAAGATCTCGGCCCCCCTGCCCCGCGCCTCGGCCTCGCCCGAAAGAACGCGGGCGGTCACGGCGGCCTCGACCGCCGGCAGGGGGGCGGCGCGGCGCTGCGCGTCGATGACCGTCCAGCGGCCGGTGCCCTTCTGGCCCGCGCGGTCGGCGATCACGTCGAGCATCGGCTGCCGCGTGTCGGGGTCGGTCGCGGCGGCGACCTCGGCGGTGATCTCTATGAGATAAGAGGCAAGCGGCCCCTCGTTCCAGCGGGCAAAGCTGGCGGCCACGGCATCGGCCCCCTGCCCCATGCCGTCGCGCATCAGGCCGTAGACCTCGGCGATCATCTGCATGTCGGCATATTCGATGCCGTTATGCACCATCTTGACGTAATGCCCCGCGCCCCCCGGCCCCAGGTGGGCGACGCAGGGATCCTGCCCGAAGCGGGCGGCGGCCAGCTCCAGCACCGGCTGGAGAAGCCTCCACGCGCGCTCCGACCCGCCCGCCATCATCGAGGGGCCGCTGCGCGCACCCTCGGCCCCGCCCGAAACGCCGAGGCCAAGGTGAAGCGTGCCCGCGGCCTCGGCCTCGGACGCGCGGCGGTTCGTGTCCTTCCAGTCGGAATTGCCGGCGTCGACGATCACGTCGCCTTCATCGAGCAGCGGGCGCAGCGCCGCGATCTGGTCATCCACGGGCTTGCCCGCGGGAACCATCAGGAGGATCCGGCGCGGCCGCGCGATGGCGGCGACAAGCTCCGGCAGGTCGCGGGCGGGGACGATGTTGCGCGCCAGATCCTCGGCCACGGCCTCGGTCATGAACGCGTCGATCCGGGACGTGGTGCGGTTGAAGACGGCGATGCGGTGGCCCGTCTCGGCGATGTTGAGCGCAAGCATCGCCCCCATCGTGCCCAGGCCGATCAGGCCGATCTCGGCGGTGTCGCGGGTATCACGGGTGGCACTCATGGGGGGCTGTCCCTGTCCGGTCATGGGTTGAGCGCAAGGCTAGGCCCTCGGGCCGCGACGCGCCAGTGCGCCCGTGCAGATTGACCGTGCGGTCAAACCCGTCCAAGGAAGGGCCCCGGAGGGAGACGTGATGAGTTTCGGTGGACGTATAGCCAAGACCCCCGCGGTGAACCGGGGGGTTGCCGCGCTGTTCAAGGCCTGGCTGCGGCTGGCCTGGGCGACCTCGCGCCGCGAGCAGGACGGCTGGGACCGCGTGGCCGAGCTGGTCGAGCGACACGGCGCCGTGATCATCGTGTGCTGGCACCAGCGCATCATGCTGACGCCCTGGATGTTCGACCTCGAACGCTATCGCTGCCAGAGCCTGACCTCGGCCAAGCATGCGGGGCGGCTTGTGGGGTGGATCCACCGTGCCTTCGGGATGGGCACGGTGCCGATGCCCAAGGGCGTGCTGGGGGCCGCCGAAATGCGGCTGGTGCTGAAGGGGCTGAAGGAGGGCGTGTCGATCGGGATCTCGCCCGACGGGCCGCGAGGGCCCGCGCGGGTGGCCAAGGTCACGCCGATCCAATGGGCGCGCGCGGCGCAGGTGCCGGTGGTGGTCTTCACCTTCGCGGGCTCGCGCTACTGGGCGTGGAAGACCTGGGACCGGCTGCATTTCCCCCTGCCCTTCGGCCGGCTCGCGCTGGTCTGGCGCGAATGGGAGCGCAGCGTCCCCGAGCGCCTGTCGCCGTCCGAGGCCGAGGCGCTGGCCGCCGATCTCGGTGCCTTCATGGACAAGGTCACGGCCGAGGCCGACGCGCGCGTCGCTTAGGCCGGATGATCACGCCCTACCCGGCCTCCAGCGCCGCAAGATCCCCCCCGCAGATCGCGGCCTCGGCCGCGAGGATGCGGTCGATGGGCCAGTCCCACCAGGCGATCTCGAGCAGCCGCGCCACGGTGCCCGTGTCGAAGCGGGGGCGGATCACGCGGCCCGGATTGCCCGAGACGATGCTGTAGGGCGGGATCTCGCCGCCCACCACGGCGCCTGCGCCGATGATGGTGCCGCTGCCGATCCGCGCGCCGGGCAGGATGGTGGCGCGGGTGCCGATCCAGACGTCGTGACCGACCACCGTGTCGGAGCCGGGATCCGGCATCGAGGGCCGACCGGCCACCGGCCCGCCGCCGAAGATGGCGAAAGGATAGGTCGAATGCCCGTCCCGCCGGTGATTGGCCGAGGCCGTCACGAAAAGCGCACCGTCGGCGATCTGGCAGAAGCGGCCGATCACCAGCCGCTCGGCGCTGAACGCGAAGAGATAGGGCGCAAGATGCGCGGCCCAGTCGGCGGGCGGGTGATGGGCCGAGGCGTATGTGTAGTCGCCCAGCTCCCAGCGGGGATGGTCGATGACCGGCTTCAGGAAGACCGTGCCGGGATGGGCGGAGC
>JAOARA010000097.1 GCA_025211115.1 Roseicyclus sp.
CCCTTCATCAGCTCGGCCAGCAGGATCTCCTCGGCCTCGGCCTTGTCGGCGGCCTTGATGTTCACCTCGGGCTCGAGGATCGGCACCAGCCCCTAGTCGAGCACCTGGAAGCCGAGATCGACCTGTTGCGCCACGATATTGGCGATGCCCGCGGGGTTCGCGGAGTGGATGACCGAGCGTTCCTTGGTGCCGAAGATGCCATGGCTCACGGCCCGGTCCAGCAGCTCCGACAGGCCCGGAATGGGCTTCATCATCTGCACGCCGTCGACCTCGTCCTGCAGGCCCTTGTCGATCTTGAGGAAGGGGACGACGCGCTTGTCCTCCCACAGGTAGCGGGCCGCGGGCTTGCCGCCGATCTCGCGGTCCATCGTCATCTCGAACAGGATCGCCCCGATCACCTTGTCGCCGGTGAAGCCGGGCGCGGTGGCGATGCGCGCGCGCATGGCGTGGATGAGGTCGAACATCTCGGCCTCGGAGGAATATTGATCCTCCTCGATCCCGTAGAGGCGCAGCGCCTTGGGCGTCGATCCCCCCGACTGGTCCAGCGCGGCGATGAAGCCCTGGCCGGTTTCCATCTGGGTTCTCATGGCGTCGTCCGACATTCTGCGCTCCTTGGGCGGTGGGGTGTCGCCCCTCTTTGGCAAAGCCCCGCCCGCCTGTCCACAATGGTGGCGTTAACAGTCGCTCACCCCGCCTGCTGCAGCGCCGCCACCCCCGGAAGGGTCTTGCCCTCCATCCATTCGAGGAAGGCCCCGCCCGCCGTCGAGACATAGGTGAAACGGTCCGCCACCTGCGCGGCATTGAGTGCCGCGACCGTGTCGCCGCCGCCCGCCACCGAAACGAGCTGCCCGCGGTCGGTCAGATCGGCCGCCAGCCGCGCCGCCGCCACCGTGGCGCGGTCGAAGGGGACGATCTCGAAGGCACCGAGCGGGCCGTTCCAGATCAGCGTCTGCGCCGCCTCGAGGGCGGTGCCGATGCGCGCCACCGTCTCGGTGCCCGCGTCGAGGATCATGCAGTCGCCCGGCACCGCGGTGACCGCAACGGTGGTGTTCTCGGCCCCGGCGGCAAATTCGCGGGCGACCACCACGTCGGAGGGCAGCAGGATCTCGCAGCCGGTCTCGCGCGCCTTGGCCATGATCGCGCGCGCCGTCTCGGCCAGGTCGTGCTCGCAGAGCGAGCGGCCCACGTCGAGCCCGTCGGCCGCAAGGAAGGTGTTGGCCATGCCGCCGCCGATCACCAGCGTGTCGACCTTCTCGACGAGGTTGCCCAAGAGGTCGAGCTTGGTCGACACCTTGGCCCCGCCCACCACGGCGACCACGGGCCGCTTCGGTGCGCCCAGCGCCGCCTCGAGCGCGGTCAGCTCGGCCTCCATCAGGCGGCCCGCGCAGGCCGGCAGCAGCCGCGCCACCCCCTCGGTCGAGGCATGCGCCCGGTGCGCCGCGGAAAACGCGTCGTTGCAGTAGACATCCCCGAGCGATGCGAGGAATTGCGCCATCTGCGGGTCGTTGGCCTCTTCCATCGGGGAAAACCGGGTGTTCTCGACAAGCACCACCGCGCCCTCGGGCAGGGCCGCCAGGCTGTCGCGGTCCGGGCGCTCGACGAAGGTCACCTCGCAGCCCAGCGCCGCCTCGAGCGCGGGCAGCGTGACGCGCAGCGACATCTCCGGCACGGGCTTGCCCTTGGGGCGGCCGAAATGCGCCAGCAGCACCGGGGTGCCGCCCTTGGCCAGGATATCCCGGATCGTCGGCACGATGCGCCGGATGCGGGTGTCGTCGGTGACCCGCCCGTCCTGCACCGGCACGTTGATGTCCACGCGGGTCAGCACGATCCTGCCCGCAAGCTCCATGTCGTCGAGGGTTTTCCAGGTCACGCCTTGGCCTCCGTCAGATGCGTTCGATGGGCGGTGTAACACGTGGCAGGCGACGGGCCAGAGACTTCGATGCCTCCGGCGGCCGTATTTGCGGGAAGATGAAGGCCGGTCCGGGCGATCCGGGCGGATTTGACCGCGATCCCCTTCATCTTTCCCCAAATACGCATATCCCGCAGCCTGCCGCCCCGCGTGGCCCTTCGGTCAGGGGCGGCACCGGCCCCTCAGGCCAGGTGGTCGCGCAGGAAGGTGCCGATGCGGGCGACGGCTCGGTCTGCGGCCGGCATCCGGCCCGCGTGCAGGTGCCAGACATGGGGCATCCCCTCCCACAGCTCGAGCGTGGCGTCGTCCAGCGCCTCGGCAAGGCGTTTCGCGTCGCCCGCCAGCGCCTCGCCGGCCCCGGCCTGGATCAGGGTGGGCGGCAGGTCGCGGAGGTCGCCCAGAAGCGGCGAGACGGCGGGGTCGGTGCGGTCCACGCCGGGCAGGTAGGCCAGGAGGATGCGGGCGGGCCAGTGCGGCGGGAACAGGATCTCGTCGCCCGCGGCGGCGAAGCGGCTGGCGATGTCGCCCGACAGGTCGGCGACCGGGCCGATCAGGACCGCGGCGCGGGGCAGCGGCGCGCCGCGGTCGCGCAGGTGCTGGAGCAGCTGAAGCGCGAGGCACGCGCCGGCACTGTCGCCCGCGATGGTGGCGGGGGGCGTGCCGTCGGCGACGAGCCTGGCATGGGCGGCGAGCACGTCGTCGCGCCCGGCGGGGAAGGGATGTTCGGGGGCCAGCCCGTAGCGCGGCAGGACAGCGCGCAGTCCGGCCGCCTGCGCGATACGGGCTGCGAGCGCGGCATGGGTCCGGGGGCTGCCGAGGGTGAAGCCGCCGCCGTGCAGATACAGCAGCACGGGCGCGTCGCGCGGCACGCCCGCGGGGCGCAGCCAAAGCGCGCCCTGTGCATCGACGCCCGTGTCGACATCCGCAGGCAGGCGCAGGCCGAGGCGGGCGGCGGCCTCGAAGATCCGCCTGAGCGCAGGCTGGGAGGAGACATGCTTCAGGATGGCGCGCGCGACATGGCGCGTGAGCGCGATGTGGAGCCGGTCCCGGCCGGTCAGCGGGCTCATGCGCGGGGTGCCTCGGTTTCGGTCCCGGTTTCGGTCTCGTCGAGCGTCTCGCCGCCGAATTCGGTCTCGACCACGCCCGCATCATAGCCCTGTTCGGCGAGCCAGCGCGCGAACTGCGCGGTGTAGCCATGGGTGACGAAGACGCGGCTGGCGCCGGTCGCCGCGATGGCGGCGTTCAGCCCGTCCCAATCGGCGTGGTCCGAGACCACGAAGCCGCGGTCGGCGGCGCGCCTGCGGCGCACGCCGCGGAGCCGCATCCAGCCCGAGGCGAAGCCGGTGGAGACCGGGCCGAATTTCCGCGCCCAGGCCGAGCCGAGCGCCGAAGGCGGCGCCAGCACCATCGCGCCGCGATGGGCCTTGAGGTCCAGATCGGGGGTGACCTGCGTGGTGGCGGGCAGCCGCAGGCCCTGGGCGCGCAGGACGGCATTGGTCGCCTCGACTGCGCCATGGGTCAGGATCGGGCCGAGGGACGGGTCGAGCAGGCCGAGGACGCGCTGCGCCTTGCCAAGCGCGTAGACCCCGAGGATCGGGGTCTGGCCCTTGGCCCTGGTCTCGGCCCACCAGCCGTTGATCTGCGCGGCCAGCGTCGCCTCGTCGGGCCAGGCGTAGATCGGCAGGCCGAAGGTCGATTCGGTGATGAAGGCGTGGCAGCGGACCGGCTCGAAAGGGTCGGAGAGGCCGTCGGGGGTGGTCTTGTAATCGCCCGAGACGACCCAGACCTCGCCGCCGACCTCGACCCTGATCTGGGCCGAGCCGGGGACATGGCCCGCGGGGTGGAAGCTGACGGTGGCGTCGCCGATGCGGTGGCTCTCGCCGTAGCGGGTGGTCTGCAGGGTGATCCGGCCGAGGCGGTGGCGCATCACCGGGGCGGCGGCCTCGGTCGCCATGTAGCGGCGATGGCCGGGGCGGGCGTGGTCGGCATGGCCATGGGGGATCAGCGCGCGGTCGACCGGGCGCCAGGGGTCGATGTAGGCATCCGCCGCGGGGCAGTAGATGCCGGCGTCTCGGAACTCGAGGACCATGAGGGGAGGATAGGGTGTTTGGTGTCGGGC
>JAOARA010000098.1 GCA_025211115.1 Roseicyclus sp.
CGGATCGCGCGCCGCCCGGCCCATCAGGGCTGACCGCGGCAAGGGCCGCCGCCCGCCGGGGGCGCTGCCCAACGTCCTGCAGAACCGGCGCGCGCGCCGACCCCGCCTCACCGCACGGGGCGCAGAACGGGGCGCACCACCGGCCCCTCCGCCCCCGGAGCCATGGCCGCCAGCGGCCCCACCCGGTCCGGGCGCATCACCGGGCGCAGCGCGCGTGACGGGGGCGCGGTGCAATAGTCTTGCCCGCGCACCCAGTTGCGCATGTCCTCGCGCTTGCGGCTGGAATGGAACGGCCCCCAATCGGCGGCGACGCCGCGCATCCCCTCCGACACGACCCCGTCGCGCGGCACCGTGATCGCCATGATCCGCACCCCGCAGCGCAGGTTCGCGGGCCCGTTCAGCAGCGCCTCGCCGGTGCCCACCTCGCAATTGCGCCAGCGCGCCGTGGGCGGCGCGATCTGCACCAGCCCGAACCAGCGACCGCCACCGCCCACCGCATCGGGGCGATGCGTGCTTTCATGCCAGGCGAGGGTCGAGACGAGCCCGGCCCAGAAGGCCGCGCGCTGCCCGCGATCCGCCTCCGGGTAGGCCGGGCACCAGGCGTCGATGTCGCGCGGCACCACCTCGAGCAGCGGCGCACCATGGCCGCGAAGCGCGCCCATCACCGCCGAGGTCCAACGCGGTCCCCGCGGGTGATCGTCCCACCTGAGATCGGGCATCGCCCATGTCTCGCGCAGCACGGGCCGCAGGCTCCGGCCCGGCGCAAGCGCGCTCAGGGCCTCCGCGCCCGGATCATCGCCCTGCGCCATCTGCATCTGCGCGGCGGTCACCGCGACGGGGGCGGACGGCACGGCATCCGCCCCGCCCTGCGCCGACAGGCAGGCGGGCAAACAGGCCCAGACAAGGGCCGAAACGGCACTCAGCACAGCGCGGCAGCGCGACATGCGGTCCTCCCCAGGCAGCACGCACCCCGCGAGCCTGCCCTCAAGGAACGATCATTGCAACACAAACGACCGCCGCGGGGTCACCCCCGGCAATAGGGCTGCGCCTGCATCCAGGCCCGCATGTCCTCGCGCTTGTGGCTCTGGCTCGGGTGCAGCGGCCCCCAGTCGGCCGCGACGCCGCGCCTGTTCTCGGCGATCACGCCGTCGCGCGGCACCGTCGTCGCCCAGATCCGCAGCGCGCAGCTGACATTGGCCGCCCCATCCAGAAGCGCCTGCCCGCTGGTCGCCCGGCAACCGTAATGGCGCGCGGTGGCAGGGCTGATCTGCACCAGACCGAACCAGCGCCCGCCGCCGCCGACGGCCTGCTCGTTCCAGGTGCTCTCGTGGCGCGCCAGCGCCGACATCAGGCCCAGCCAGAACGCCGCGCGGCCCTCCTGGCCTGCATCGACATAACCGGGGCACCAGGCCTCGATATCGCCCGGCACCAGTTCGGGCAGGGCCGCGGCGTGGCTTTGCAACGCGGCATAGCCCGCGCGCTCCCACTCCGCCGATTGCGGGACATGGTCCCAGCGCATCACGTAGCCCTCATCGGGCGTGTCGCGGCTGCTCATGCCAGGGGCCATCCCGCAGCCCGCCAAGGCCACCGCACACAGCGCCGCGCCCAGCGCGGCCTTCACGAAACCGGTCAAGGGCGACCCCCAGCCTTGTTGCAGATGCGCGCAGTTGCCCCCGCCGCGGCCCACCCCGCAAGCGCCGCGCCGCCGCGCCCCCGGTTTGGGCGGCAACCCGCCGATCGACACCCGCTTGCCCGCGCCGCGCCGCTGCCCTAAACCCGCCCTGTTCCGACGCAGGAGACCCGACAGATGCTCGACCTGACCTACGACACGCCCAAGCCCAAGGTGATCGCCGGCGCCAAGCACGACTGGGAGCTGGTGATCGGCATGGAGGTCCATGCCCAGGTCTCCTCCCGCTCCAAGCTCTTCTCGGGTGCCTCCACCCGCTTCGGTGCCGAGCCCAATTCCAACGTCGCCTTCGTCGACGCGGGCATGCCCGGCATGCTGCCGGTGATCAACGAATTCTGCGTCGAACAGGCCGTGCGCACCGGCCTCGGTCTCAAGGCGCAGATCAACCTGACCTCGGCCTTCGCCCGCAAGAACTACTTCTACCCCGACCTGCAGCAGGGCTACCAGATCTCCCAGCTCTACCACCCCATCGTCGGCGAAGGCGAAGTGCTGGTCGAGATGGGTGACGGCACCGCCCGCGTGGTCCGCATCGAGCGCATCCACCTCGAACAGGACGCCGGCAAATCCATCCACGACATGGACCCGGCGCTGTCCTTCGTCGACCTCAACCGCACCGGCGTGGCGCTGATGGAGATCGTCTCCCGCCCCGACATCCGCGGCCCCGAGGAAGCCGCCGCCTATGTCTCCAAGCTCCGCCAGATCATGCTCTACCTCGGCACCTGCGACGGCAACATGCAGAACGGCAACCTGCGCGCCGACGTGAACGTCTCCGTCTGCCGCCCCGGCGCCTACGAGCGCTACCAGGAGACCCAGGATTTCTCCCACCTCGGCACGCGCTGCGAGATCAAGAACATGAACTCGCTCCGCTTCATCCAGGCCGCCATCGAGCATGAGGCCCGCCGCCAGATCGCCATCCTCGAAGCGGGCGGCGAGATCGTGCAGGAAACCCGCCTCTACGACCCCGACCGCGGCGAAACCCGCTCCATGCGCTCCAAGGAAGAGGCGCATGATTACCGCTACTTCCCCGACCCCGACCTCCTGCCGCTCGAGATCGAACAGGCCTGGGTCGACGGCATCAAGGCCGCCCTCCCCGAACTGCCCGACGCCAAGAAGGCCCGCTTCCTCGGCGACTACGGCCTGTCGGATTACGACGCCTCCGTCCTGACCGCCGATCTCGACGCCGCCCATTTCTTCGAGAAAACCGTGGCGGCCGCCGGTGACGGCAAGCTCGCCGCCAACTGGGTCATCAACGAGCTCTTCGGCCGCCTGAAAAAGGACGACCGCGACATCACCGCATCGCCCGTCTCGCCCGACCAGCTCGGCAAGATCATCCGGCTCATCAAGGCCGACGCCATCTCCGGCAAGAGCGCCAAGGACCTCTTCGAGATCGTCTATACCGAGGGCGGCGACCCCGACGAGATCGTCGAGGCGCGCGGCATGAAACAGGTCACCGACACCGGCGCCATCGAGGCCGCGGTCGACCGGATCATCGCCGAGAACCCCGAGCAGGTCGAGAAGGCGAAACAGAACCCCAAGCTCGCCGGCTGGTTCGTGGGCCAGGTGATGAAAGCCACGGGCGGCAAGGCGAACCCCAAGGCGGTGAACCAGCTGGTGGCGGCGAAACTCGGGCTGTAAGGCCGGTTTCGCCGTGTCGCTCCCGTAGGGTGGGCAATCCTGCCCACCGCGCTCTCGTGGGGTGGGCAATCCTGCCCACCATGCGCCCGACGCGCCCCAAGGGGGAACCCGCCCCACGGCTTTCCCCCTGTTGACCCACGCGCCGAATTCCCATGTCATACCCATGGGTAATCGGGGACACGCGTATGAGTGACCGCCAGCAGCTTGCCGAACACGCCACCGGCCTTGGCGTCGTGGGGCTCGCCACCATGGGCCTCAACGCGGCCCCCCTCATCCCCCTCGCCGTGCTCGCCGCCTGGGGCATCGACCGCTACAAATCCTGCAGCCAGCGCAAGCAACGCGACACCATCAACCGTGTCGTCAAGCAGATCGAAAAGGCCAACCCCGACCACCGCGCCGTCGGGCCGGCCCTCGCGCTTCTGAAAGAGAACCGGCACAAGGTCGCCGTCTCCCCCACCACCCTCGTCGACGCCGAGAAGCGCGGCAATTTCCCCGACACGCTCTACGACATCGTCTTCGCGGGCGTCGGGGTGCCCAAGGATGACGGGATCGAGGCGCTTCTGCGGATGGTCCTGACCGCCGCCTGGCAGGAGCTTCGCCTCGAAGACGACTACCACAAGGTCTTCGTGCAGGAGAGCGTGACCGCGCTGGAACGCGACCTCAAGGACGGCTTCGCCCGGATCGAGGCGCGGCTGGGTGACATCAAGGACGACACGCGCGCCCTCCGCGCGGGGCAAGATGACACCCACGCGATGCTGCAGGAGCTTCTGCGCCGCACCGGGGGCTTCCCCGCCGCCGTCGAACAGGCCGCCACGCTCTCGCTGCACGAGTTGAAGACCCTCGCCCAGGCCTTCGGCGAGACCGAACTGGCCTCGCCCCCCGAGCTTCTCGACTTCCTCGCCAAGAAGGCCGAGGAATACCGCGCCTACCGCGCCACCATCGACGGCCTCGACGACCGCGTCGCCGCCATCCAGAACCTCAAGGGCGCGGCACAGGACGCCGCCGAACGCCTCGATTTCGACGAGGTCGAGACGCTTCTCTCCCGCGTGGACGAGGTGGAAACCGGAATCGCCGCCGAAACGAAGGTGGCCCGCGCGAAGAACGCGCTTTTGCGAAACGACCCCGACACCGCCTTCCGCCTCCTCTCCGCCGCGGCCGACAGCTTCGCCAGCCTCGACCCGCTGGAACCGGCCCGGCGGCGTGCCGGGTACGAGGACCTGCTCTACCAGCATGGCCTGAGCTATCCCGGCGCCGGCCTCTCCCGCACCGAGAAGATGAATCGCGACGCACTCGAAATCTGCTCGCGTGAAACCGACTCAGCACTCTGGGCGCGCCTGCAGAACAATCTCGGAGTGGCCCTCCAGACCCTCGGCACCCGCACAGAAGACAGTGCCGCGCTGCAGGATTCTGTCACCGCATTACACGCTGCGCTGGAGGTCTACACACAACAAGCAAGCCCTATCGATTGGGCCATGGCTAAGAATAACCTTGGCGCATCCCTCAGCATCCTCGGCACTCGCGGAAACGATAATTCCGCCCTACAAGACGCCATCGCCATTTTCCGCTCCGTATCGGAAGTCTACACGCAATCGGCAAATCCGATGGACTGGGCAATGACCCAGAACAACCTAGGCGACGCCCTCCGCAACCTCGGCATCCGCGCGGAAGACAATGCAATGCTGCAGGACGCCATCACCGCTTTCCGTAGCGCGCTGAAAGTCTATTCGCAGGAGGAAAGCCCGATGCACTGGGCGACCACTCAAAATAACCTCGGCGCAACCCTCCGCAACCTCGGCACCCGCTCGGGTGACCGTGCTTCACTGCGTGATGCGGTGACCGCCTACCGCGCCGCGCTGGAGGTCCACACACGAGAGGCAAGCCCGATGCATTGGGCCATGACCCAGAACAACCTCGGGATCGCACTCCGACACCTTGGTGCTAACGCCGGCGACGCGGCCGCGTTGCATCACGCCGTCACCGCCTATCGCGCCGCGCTGGAGGTCTACACGAGAGAAGACAGCCCGATGCACTGGGCTACGACCCAGAACAACCTCGGCAACGCCCTCCAAACCCTCGGCACCCGCACGGGTGATACCGCCGCGCTGCGGGACGCCGTCATCGCCTACCGCGCCGTACTTGAGGCCCGCAAGCAAGAGGCAAGCCCGATGGACTGGGCCATGACCCAGAACAACCTCGGCAACGCCCTCCAAACCCTCGGTACCCGCGCGGGCGACACGGCCGCGCTGCAGGACGCCATCACCGCCTTCCACGCCGCGCTGGAGGTTTACACGGAGGAGGGCACCCCCTTCCCCCATGCCCAGACGATGGAGAACCTCGCCCGCGCGTACGTCGACCGAGCGACCCTGCCCGATCCACCCGACCCCGCCGCCGACCTTGCCGCCGCGCGTCAGGCCATCGACGCCGCGCTCGCCGTCTACACGCCCGAACACACCCCCTACGATCACGAAACCGCCACCCGCCTCCGCGACGACATCCTCGCCGCGCAGGCCGCGCTCGGCTGACCTAGGGGGTCATGCAACGCACGAAACCCGGCCCACCCGGCCGTTTTCGTGCGTCCATCGCATATGTACGCGGTGTGCACGCCCTGTGCACGGGGTGTGACCGCCCCATCCATGCCCGTGCAGCCCCCTCACAGCCCCCTTGCCCGCGCGCCCTCTGCCCGGCTAAACCGCTGCGGAACGAGAGGACCGCCAATGCCCCGCCCCATGCCCCGATACGAGTACAAGCTTGTACCCGCCCCGGAAAAAGCCAGCAAGAACAAGGGCTTGAAGGGCGCGGCCAATTTCGCCGCCACGCTCGAGGACATCCTGAACGCGATGGGCGCCGAGGGCTGGCACTACCTGCGCGCCGACACCCTCCCCCAGGAGGAGCGGTCGGGCCTCACCTCCAAGGTCACGACCTACCGTAACCTCTTGGTTTTCCAACGGGAATTGCCCGAGATCGAGGCCGCTCCCGCCCCGGACCCGACGCAGGAACCCGCCCCCGAAGAGACCGGGGACGAGCCCAGCCTCGCCAACCTCTTCGCCGCCCCCGATGAAACACCGGAAATCGACGAGAAACCAAAGGCTTAGTCGCTGATCTTCAGCGCCAGCGCGTGAATCTCCGCGACCAGCTCGCGCCCCAGCGCCGCATGCACCGCGCGGTGCCGCTCGATCCGGCCAAGCCCTTGAAACGCCTCGCTTTCTATCGTCACCCGGAAGTGGCTCTCGCCCCCTTCCTGGTAGCCCGCATGCCCCCTGTGCCGCTCGCTCTCGTCCACCACGTTCAACACCCGCGGCGCAAAGGCCTCGCGCAACCGTGTCTCGATTCTCTGTGTCCGCGTCACCAAATCCGCTCCTCGCCTCTTCACCTCGGCCTCCAAAAGACTAAACTCCCCGTTCCGAGTCGAGAAGGGGACGCCATGACCGCCAAAGACCCATTCAACTTCGACCTCCGCGTCTCGACCGACAAGAAGAAGCGTCGTTCGGGCCGCCGCGGGATGTCCGGGGCCTTCGAGACCTCGCAGCGCGTCTGCGAGCACGAGGGCTGCGAGGAGCCGGGACAGTATCGCGCGCCGAAAAGTCCTGATAATCTAGAGGATTACAAGTGGTTCTGCCGCGAGCATGTCCGCGAATACAATCTCAAGTGGAACTTCTTCGAAGGCACCACCGAGGCCGAGATGGAGGCCCAGCTCGACCGTGATCGCGTCTGGGACCGCCCCACCAAGCCCTTCAAGAAATCGGTCGAGGAAAAGGCCTGGGCCCGGCTCGGCATCGATGACGCGCACCAGGTGCTGGGCGGCAACGCCACCCGCAACCCCGGCCGCTCCAACGGCGGCGGGCGCAAGCTGCCGCCCACCGAGCGCAAGGCGATCGAGATCCTCGAGGTCACCGACCGCGCCACCAAGGCCGAGATCCGCAAGAGCTACAAGGCGCTGATCAAGGTGCTGCACCCCGACATGAACGGCGGCGACCGCTCCGACGAAGAGCGGCTGCAGGAAGTCGTCTGGGCCTGGGACCAGCTGAAGGACAGCCGCAACTTCGCCGATTGAGGCGCATCCCCCGTCTACTCCGTTTCGCAAACATCCCCGCCCATTGCCCGACAGGCGGCTTTGCCGCCGAAAGGGGAGGCTCCCGCACTCTCCACTCGTGCGACCCGCGGCAAACCGGGCAGAGCCGCCCACACAAGCCCCCGCGCCGCGCACGCGGCGCGCCCCCGGCGACGCCGCAGGCGGCGCAAACCCCGAGCACAAACCATGACCCATGTCAGAACCCTGATCCTCGGCGCCGGTGCGGCGGGCATGATGTGCGCAGGCCACGCAGGCCCCGACGCACTGGTGATCGACCATGCGAAAGCGCCGGGCGAAAAGATCCGCATCTCGGGCGGCGGGCGCTGCAATTTCACCAACATCCACACGGCGCCCGAGAATTTCCTGTCGGAAAACCCGCATTTCTGCAAATCCGCGCTCAGCCGCTACACCCAGTGGGATTTCCTCGACCTTGTCACGCGCCACGGCATCCCCTGGCACGAGAAGACGCTGGGCCAGCTGTTCTGCGACCGCTCCGCCAAGGACATCATCGCCCTGCTGCGCGCCGAGATGGGGGACACGCCCCTCTGGCTCGAGACGGGCGTCGAAGGCATCGCGCATGACGGCACCCGCTTCCGCGCCGATCTCACCCGCGCGGGCACGCCCGTCACCGTCACCGCCGATCACCTCGTTCTGGCCACGGGCGGCAAGTCGATCCCGAAGATGGGGGCCACCGGGCTGGCCTACCGCATCGCCGAGCAGTTCGGCCACCGCGTGACCGAGACGCGGCCCGCGCTTGTCCCCCTCACCTTCGACGAGGCGCAAAAGGCGGTCTTCGCCGGGCTTGCGGGCACCGCGGTCGACACGCGGATCACCTGCAACGGCACGGCCTTCGACGAGGCGACGCTTTTCACCCACCGCGGCCTCTCGGGGCCCGCGGTGCTTCAGATCTCGTCCTACTGGCGCGAGGGCGACAGCCTTGCGCTGCGGCTCCGGCCCGAGCTGGACCTGTTCGCGCATCTGCGCGCGCGCCGGGCCGAGGCGGGCGCGCGGGCCCTTGCGACGGCACTTGCCGAGATCCTGCCGAAGAAACTGGCCCAGCATCTCTCGCAGGCCTGGGCGCTCGAGGGCAACCTGGGCGACCAGTCGGACGCGGCGCTGCGGGCGCTCTCGGACCGGCTGGAGGGCTGGACCCTGACCCCCACCTCCTCCGAGGGCTACCGCACCGCCGAGGTGACGCTGGGCGGCGTGGCCACCGACAGGGTCAGTTCGAAGACCATGGAATCGGCGCTGGTGCCGGGCCTCTACATCATCGGCGAGGCGCTGGACGTCACCGGCTGGCTGGGCGGCTACAATTTCCAGTGGGCCTGGTCCTCGGGCGTGGCGGCGGGGCGCGCCATCGCGGCGCGCTGAGGGTCAGTCGCGCCAGAAGGTCGCCGTGAACAGCACGAAGACCGCCATCAGCTCCAGCCGCCCGATCAGCATCGCCGCCGAGAGGATCCATTTCGCGGTGTCGTTCAGCCCCGCGAAATTGCCCGCCGGCCCGATCTCGGGGCCAAGGCCCGGCCCGATGTTGCCCAGCGCCGTGGCCGCCCCCGAGACCGCCGTGATGACGTCGAGCCCGGTCAGCGCCAGCAGGATGGCGACGATCGCCAGCGTCACGAAGAACAGCGCGAAGAAGGCCATGACCGAGGACAGGATCTCCTCGGCGACGGGGCGGCCGTCGTAGCGCGGTTCGAAGACGCCATGCGGCGCGTAGAGGCGGCGCACCTGGGTCGAGATCGAGGCGAAGAGCAGCTGGTAGCGAAAGATCTTGATCGAGCAGGAGGTGGACCCCGCGCAGCCCCCGATCAGGCCGATGAAGAAGAACAGCACCACCGGCACCGGCCCCCAGAGCTGGTAGTCGACCGAGGCATAGCCCGTTCCCGAGATGATCGAGGTGACGTTGAAGATCCCCTCGCGGAACCCGTGTTCCCAATTGTCGCCGTTCACCGCCACGCGGTAGAGGGTGAGGGCTATGGTCAGCACCAGGATGGTGGCGACATAGGCGCGGATCTGGCTGTCGACCAGGATCGGACGCGCGGTGCCCGCGACCAGCTGGATGTAGCGCACGAAGGGCAGGCTTGCGAGGATCATGAAGACCGCCGCGACATATTCCAGCGGTCCCTGGAACGCCCCGAAGGAGGCGTCGCTGCTGGAAAACCCGCCCGTGGACAGGGTGGTCAGCGCGTGGATCAGCGCCTCGAAGGGCGGCATGCCGAGCGCAAGGTAACTCAGCCCGCACAGCACCGTCAGAGCCACGTAGATCACCGAGATGCGGGCCGCGATCTCGGTCGCGCGGGGCAGGATCTTGCCCATCGTGTCGAAGGCTTCCGACCGGAAGATCTGCATCCCCCCGACCCGCAGCTCGGGCAGGAAGACCATGGCGACCACGATGATGCCGATCCCGCCGAACCATTGCAGCATCGCCCGCCACAGGTTGAGGCCCGCGGGCAGCGTCTCGAGCCCGGTGAAGACGGTCGAGCCGGTGGTGGTGAGGCCCGACATCGCCTCGAAGACGGCATCGACGAAGCGCGCCTCGGTCGCGCCGAGGACGAAGGGGATGGCCCCGAAGACCGGCAGCACGATCCAGACCCCCGTGGTCAGGAGAAAGGTCTGGCGGATCGACAGGCCGCGGCTGACGGCGTTGGCGCAGGCCAGCGTCACCAGCAGGCCGACCATCACGGTGATCGCCGCCGCCTCGGCGAAAGCGCCCCAGTGGCCGTTGCCGAGCGCCAGGTCGAGGGCCAGCGGCACGCACATCGCCACCCCGAGGCTCAGCACCATCAGGCCGATCACGTAACCCACGGGTCGGACATCGAACATGAGCGGAGCGTTGGACCGCCCCCGCGCGACTGTCAAGCGCGCGCGGGGGCGGGATGTGCAGCGATATGCGGGCCTCAGCCGCGGTGGATGAGGCTGGCGAAGAGATGCGGATCGAGGCTGGCCTGGGCAAAGGTCTCGCCCTCGGTCAGCACGCTGACGGCATCATGGCTGTGCAGGCTTTCCTGGTGGCTGGCCACGACGCGGAAATCGGCGACGCGGGCGTCGGCGTGCAGCCGCTCGGCGAAGAGGCGGGCAGCATCCTCGACGAAGATCGGGTTGGCGGCGTTCAGCTCGGCGAAGGCCTGTTCGTCCTCGCGCTTGACCATGACCTGCGTCTCGGTGGGGACCGCGGCACGGGCCATCTCGATCAGGTCTTCGAACCACAGGCAGCCCTGCCCCTCGGCCACCTCGACCGAGATCCGCGCGACGGAGCGCTGCGAATGCGGCGTGGCCAGCTGGTTGCGGGTCGCGCGGGCGTGCTCGCTCAGTTCCAGCGAACAGGGGCAGGTCGAGGAATAGACGTAGTCGAGATGCACAAGCTTCTGGCGCACGCCGTCGCGCTCCACCAGTTCCAGCGCGATGTCGTAATACTGGTAGCCCGACAGGCCCGAGCGCAGGCTTTTCACCCGCGCCGGGAAGCTGAGGCGCATCTGGATGCGGGCGTCGAAGCTTTCGAGGTCGGACTTGTAGTCGTCGAGCGCCGCCTCGATCACCTCGAAGCTGAAGGTCTTTTCCGCATGGGCATAGAAGGACCGCATGATGCGGCTCATGTTGATGCCCTTCTTGTCCGCCTCGAGGCTGACGGTGCCGGTGACCGAGGTCTCGAGCGTCAGGTCGCCGTTGTCGCGGGTGTGGTAGTTGATCGGCAGGCGGAAGTTGGAAATGCCGACATGCTGGATCTGCCGGTTCGCGCCCCGGATCAGCGAGGACGGTCCGTTCTGCAGGTCCGGCAGCGTCTCCTTGTAGGCGGCGTCGGTGCGGAACTCGGCGGGGTAGTCGCGCTTGAACGCCGGGTAGCCATCGCCCACCAGCCGCCCGACGGCGGGGTCCAGCGCGGCGATCTCGGCCTCGGTCGCCTCGGCGGCCCAGGCCTTGAGGCGGGCCAGCGCGGTTTCGGCCTCGGCGCGGCTCGGCGCTTCGGTCATCTCGGTCACGTGGATGTTCATGTCGGTCGTCCCTTTCCACCCGGTCACGGGGTGCCAAGATAGGTGTGCCGGGGCGGCTGCCCAATCTTGTCGTTCGGAAATTTTACGCTAACGGCCCGGAAACGGATCAGATTCCGTGCAATCATTTACCCGGTTTCGTGTCAGCGACTGGCGTGGCGCGGCATCTTTCGACGAAACGCGACAGGATCAGCTGCGGCACGGTGACATCCTCGGCCAGGCAGGCGGCCGTCAGCGCCGCGGCCTCGGAGGGGTCGAAATAGCCGCGGTGCTTGTAGATCTCGATGCGGTTGGCGAAATTCTCGCCCTGCGCCTCGGGGTGAAACTGGGTGGCGTAGACATTGGCCCCGGCCCGGATCATCTGGAACGGGCAGGTGTCGGAGGCGACGAGATGGACCGCACCCGCGGGCAGCGCCTCGACCGCTTCCTTGTGGCCGACAAGCGCGCGGAAGCTGCCGGGCAGACCGGCCAGCAGCGGGTCGGCGGCCCCCGCCTCGGTCACGGTGCAGTCGACGCCGCCGATCGGCTCGCCGTAGCGCCCCTTGCCCACCGGCGCGCCCAGCGTGGCACCAAGGATACCCATGCCGTAGCAACAGCCCAGAAAGGGCATGTCGCGGGCCAGAACCTCGGGCATCAGGCCCATCACATCGGCCTCGATCCGGGCCTCGAGCGGGTCTTTCGTCTCGGGCGGGTCGCTGACGCAGCCCGGCCCGCCGCCCACGATGATACCCGCGTAATCGCCCAGCGACAGCGCGGGCAGCGGGCGCTGGTCGAGGCGGATGCGATGCACCTCGGCCTCCGTCAGCCCGCCGCGCGCGAGGAAGGCGCCGAACTCCTCGTCGGCGGCCTCGGTCTCGGGGCGGAGCTGCAGGACGAGGAAGCGCCTCATGCGGCTTGCCGTTTCCGGTCGAGGGTCTTGGCCATGACCGCATTGGGCAGGCGGACGCCGTTGCGCTCCACCTCCTGCCGTTTCTCGACCCGCCAGCCGCGGCGCGCGAAGAAGCGTTCGGCCAGGAGGCTCGCCTCGGTCTCGAGCCGGGTCAGCCGCGCGGCCCGCGCGCGCCCCTCGAGCACGGCATAGAGAGTTTCGGCCACCCCCTGCCCCATCGCCTCGGGCGCGACATAGGCGAAGTCGAGCCAGCCGGTGCCAAGGTCCAGCGTCATGAAGCCGAGCAGCCGGTCGTCCCTCTCGGCCAAAATCGTGTCGGCCTCGATCAACCGGCGGCGCCAGTCCTCGCCGTTCGGCGGGGCGGGCGACCATGCGGCGCGCTGCGCCTCGGTATACTGCGCCGCCGTCCCCTCGCGCACCGCGCGGTGGTAGAGCGTGGCCAGCCCCGGCGCGTCGGTGACGCGGCAGGACCGGATGATGAGCCCGTTCATGCGCCCGCGGCCGCCAGCGCGGCGGTCAGGTCGGCGATCAGATCATCGGGGTCTTCGAGGCCGACCGACAGCCGCACCAGCCCGCGCGTGATGCCGAGCGCCTGGCGCTGCTCTTCGGTCAGGCGCTGGTGGGTCGTGGTGGCCGGATGGGTGATGATCGACTTCGCATCGCCGAGATTGTTGGAGATCGTCACGATCTCGAGCGCGTTGAGGAAGCGGAAGGCCGCCTCCTGCCCGCCGTCGAGGTCCAGCGCGATCACCGTGCCGCCGGTCTCCATCTGCTGCGCGGCGAGCGCGCGCTGCGGGTGGCTGGCAAGGCCGGGGAAGATCACGCGCGACAGGCCCGGCTGCCCCTCCAGCGCCTCGGCGATCCGTTGCGCCCCCTCGGCCTGCGCGCGGCAGCGCAGCTCGACGGTTTCGAGCGACTTCAGCATCACCCAGGCGTTGAAGGGCGACATCGCGCCCCCGGTGTGCTTGAGGTAGGGTTCCACCGTCTTGCGGATGAACTGCTTGCTGCCAAGGATCACGCCACCGAGGCAGCGCCCCTGCCCGTCGATATGCTTGGTCGCGGAATAGACCACCACATCGGCCCCAAGGCCGAGCGTGTCCTGGAAGACGGGCGTGGCGAAGACATTGTCGACGATCACCAGCGCGCCCGCGGCATGCGCCAGCCGCGAGACGGCGGCGATGTCGATGACCTCGAGCGTGGGGTTCGAGATCGACTCGAAGAACACCGCCTTGGTGTCCGGGCGGATCGCCGCCTCCCATTGCGCAAGGTCGGTGCCGTCGACGAAGCTGACCTCGACGCCGTAGCGCGTCAGCACCTCTTCGAGGATGTAGAGACACGAGCCGAAGAGCGCGCGGGCCGCGACGACGTGGTCGCCTGCCCCGAGCATCGAGACCAGCGCACCGTTGACCGCGGCCATGCCGCTGGCGGTGGCGAAGGCATCCTCGGCCCCTTCGAGGGCTGCGATGCGGTCTTCGAACATCCGCACGGTGGGGTTGCCGTAGCGGGCGTAGATGTATTCGTCCGGCCCCGTCTCGATGAAGCGCGCCTCGGCGGCCTCGGCGCTGTCATAGACGAAGCCCTGCGTCAGGAACAAAGCCTCGCTCACCTCGCCATACTGGCTGCGGCGGGTGCCGGAATGCACCGCGCGGGTGCGTTTCTTCCATGTCTTTGCCGGGGTCGCGTCGGTCATGCCCCTGTCCTTTCCTCTCTGGCCCCGGCACAAGCCGGAGGCGAAAACGGTCGGGGGCGAGCGGAAGGCTGGGCGTCCACGACCTCTTTAGCGGTTTCTTTAGCGTGGCCCGCAATCCGGTTCACAAATCGCCACGTGCGCGCTTGGCTACGCCGGGCCGCGGCAATCGTCAAGCGGGGCTGCGTGGCGGCACGGTCACGTCACGGAAATGTCGCGGCAGTTTAGCCAAAGTGTTGCGGTCGCGCCCTACCCCACCGGCAGATGTGGCAGGGGGCAGGCGACATGGCGCTTTTGTCCGTGGATGCAGGCAAGGCGGGCTGGACCGCCCGCGGAGACCTTGGCGCGGCGCTGGCGGTGCTGCCGCGGGGTGCTGCGCTGACGGTGATGGTCCACGGCTTCCGGTTTTCGCCCTTCGAGCCCGCGCATGATCCGCATGGTCACATCCTGTCGCTCGCCCCACGCCGCGATTGCTGGAAGGCGGCAAGCTGGCCGCGGCACCTGCATCTCGACCGGCCCGGCGCGGGGCTGGGCATCGGCTTCGGCTGGCACGCGCGCGGGCGGCTCGACCGGGTGGCGGCGCGCGCCTTCGACGCGGGCGAGACGCTGGCCGGGCTGATCCGGGCGCTCAACGCCGCGCGCCCCGACCTTTCGGTGACGCTGATGGCGCATTCGCTGGGCGCGCGCGTGGCGCTGGCGGCGGTGGCCGAGCTGCCCGCGCGCCACGTCGACCGGATGATCCTGATGTCGGGCGCGGAATACCGCGACCGCGCGCGCGCCGCGCTGGCCGGGCCGGGGGGCCGGGGGGTGCAGGTGCTCAACGTCACCTCGGGCGAGAACGCGGCCTTCGACGCGCTGTTCCGGCTCTGCGTGCCCGCGCCGCGGCTGGGGGACTGGCCGCTGTCGGCGGGGCTGCGCCGCCTGCCCGGCTGGACCGACCTGCGCATCGACTGCCCGCGCCAGCGCGCGGCGCTGCGGCGGATGGGCTTTCCGACACGACCGCCCGCAACCCGCGTCTGTCACTGGTCCACCTACCTCAGGCCGGGCCTGTTCCGGCTTTACCGCGCCGTCTCGGGGCCCGAGGGGGCCGCGCTGCTGCCGCGTCTCGAGGCCGCCCTGGACGATCTCCGGCCACGGCCGGGCACCGGGGATCGCCCCCGCGGCCGGGGGTCTTTTCAACCGCCCCGCATCTTGCAGGACGCCCAGACAGGCACGATCTGCCGATAGACTGGCGGGAAACCACCAGCGCGCGTTGCAATGTCTGGTTTTTGTGAGGAAACCTTTCTAACGTGACGACCGCAACCGGCAAATGACCGACGGGGACGGCATGAGTTCGAGTTTTCTTCAAGGCGTCAGCTTTTTCGCCCTCGTGGTCATCGTCGTGATGGCCAGCTTCCGCGGCTTCGGGGTGCTCTGATGTCGAAACGATACGGCGGAGAGTTCAGCCCGACCGGCCAACGCGACGCGGGCGCCCCGCGCGAGAGCGTGACCGCCGACCGGCTGGAGGTGCCCAGCTTCAAGGGCCGCAAGCCGATGCGCCACGGCGCGAAACTCAACATGCTCTTCGTACTGGCGCTGCTGCCGCTGGCGACCGCCTTTTTCCAGCCGGTGACGGCGATGGCCGTGGACCTTCTGGGCGCGGGGGCGCTGATGCTGGCGGCCTGGCTGACCCGCGACGGGGTGCGCGCCGAGGATGCCTTTGCCGAGCGCAAGGGCGCGCGCCGCCCGGCGATCCCACGCAAGATCTTCGGCGCGGTGCTGATGGGGGCGGGCGTGGGCCTTTTGGTCTTCGGCGGGCAATGGAACATCGCCGCGGCCGTGGTCGTGGGCGCGATCGCAGGGGCGCTGCACCTTGGCGCCTTCGGCCTCGACCCGCTGGCCGACAAGGGGCTGGAGGGGATGGACCGCCACCAGACCGACCGCATCGCCCGCAAGATCGACGAGGCCGAAGCGGTGCTTGCCCAGATGGGCGACGCCATCAAGCGCGCCCGCGACCGCCAGCTCGAGACCCGCGTAAGCGCCTTCGAGGACACCGCCCGCGCCATGTTCCGCCAGGTCGAGGCCGACCCGCGCGACCTGGCCGGCGCGCGGCGCTACCTCGGCGTCTACCTGCAGGGCGCGCGCGATGCGACGGTGCAGTTCGCCGATCTCTACGCGCGCGGCCGCGACCCGCAGATCCGCGCCGATTACATCGCGTTCCTTGACGATCTGGAAACCAATTTCGCGCGCCGCACCCGCGCGATGCTGACCGACGACCGCACCGATTTCGACATCGAGACCGAGGTTCTGCGCGAGCGCCTGAACCGTGAAAACCTGCATATCGAGTGACAAGGACCGAGCCCCATGACCACTGAAATCCGCCAGCAGGCCGAAGAGGCCGCCAAGCTCGTCGACGAGTTGAACGCCATCGTGCTGCCCGAACCCTCGGCCGATCTCGTGCCGCTGCCCGCCGCCGACGCCCCCACCGCCGAGGAAATCCGCAAGCGCGTGGCCGAGATCGACATGACCGACACCAATTCCATCGTGTCCTTCGGCGCGGCGGCGCAGGCCGAGTTGCAGCAGATCAGCCAATCGATGCTGCAGGGCGTCAAGAACAAGGACGTGGGCCCTGCGGGCGACAGCTTGCGCGAGATCGTCGGCACGATCCGCGGCTTCTCGGTCGACGAGCTGGACCCGAACCGCAAGCAAAGCTGGTGGGAGCGGCTCTTCGGCAAGGCCAAGCCGATCCACAACTTCATGGCGAAATACGAACAGGTGCAGGATCAGATCGACCGGATCACCGAGAACCTTCTGACGCATGAACACACGCTGATGAAGGACATCAAGTCGCTCGACCTGCTCTACGAGAAGACGCTCGATTTCTACCACGAGCTGGCGCTCTACATCGCCGCCGGCGAGGAAAAGCTGCGCGAGCTGGACGCCGAGACGATCCCCGCCAAGGAGGCCGAGGTGCAGGCCGCCCCCGAGGATGACCAGGTCCTCAAGGCGCAGGAACTGCGCGACCTGCGCGCCGCCCGCGACGACCTCGAGCGGCGGGTCCATGACCTCAAGCTGACGCGGCAGGTGACGATGCAGTCGCTGCCCTCGATCCGGCTGGTGCAGGAAAACGACAAGTCGCTGGTGACCAAGATCAACTCGACGCTGGTGAACACCGTGCCGCTGTGGGAAACCCAGCTGGCGCAGGCGGTGACGATCCAGCGCTCGACCGAGGCCGCGAAAGCGGTGCGCGAGGCGACCGACCTGACCAACGAGCTTTTGACGCAGAACGCCGCCAACCTGCGCGAGAGCAACCGCATCGTGCGCGAAGAGATGGAGCGCGGCGTCTTCGACATCGAGGCGGTGAAACAGGCCAATGCCGAGCTGATCGCCACCATCGAGGAAAGCCTGCAGATCGCCGACGAGGGCAAGCGCCGCCGCGCCGAGGCCGAGGCCGAGATGCAGCGCATGGAGACCGAGCTGCGCGACACGCTCTCGGCGGCGTCTTCGCGCGCAAGCGGTGCCGCGGGCGCGGCCTCCGGGTCTGGCGCGACCCCGCCCCCGGCGGGCTGACGGGCGATGATGCGGCGCCTGTTGACATATCTTCTGACGGGCGCCGCGGCGCTGACGCTGGGGGCCTGCGTGATGACGCCCGCCCCCGATGTCTCGCCCCGGCCCGAGACCCGCGCCGAGGCACCCGGCCCCTCGGCCGAAAGCGCCGCCTTCGCGCGTTATTACCGCGGCGTCGAGGCGCGGCTGGTGTCCGACGGGCTGTTGCGGACCGATGACGGGCGGACCGACGCGCCCTTTACCGCCGCCACGCTGGCCGAGAATTTCGAGCGCATCGCGCTTTACGACGAATACACGCTGTCGGGCGGGCGCTTCATCCAGCGCCAGACCCCCGCCCGCCTGCGCCGCTGGGAACAGCCGGTGCGCATCCAGGCGCATTTCGGCCCCTCCGTCGAGGCCGCCCAACGGGCCGAGGACCGGTCGGTGCTGGGCACCTATGCCGCCCGGCTCGCGCAAGTGACGGGCCACCCGATCACCACGGTCGGCGCGGGTGGCAATTTTCACGTGCTCTACCTGAACCGCGACGAACAGAAGAGCGCCGGCGCGCTGGTGCGCCGCCTCGTGCCCGGCGTCGGCCCCGAGACCCTGGCCGAGATCGAGGCGCTGCCGCGCTCGACCTTCTGCTCGGTCTATGCCTTTTCACAGACCGGCGGCCGGCCGGTCTATGTCGCCGCCGTGGCGATCATCCGCCACGAACACCCCAGCCTGTTGCGCCGCTCCTGCGTGCATGAAGAGGTGGCGCAGGGCCTCGGCCTGCCCAATGACAGCCCCACGGCGCGGCCCACGATCTTCAACGACGACGAGGAATTCGCGCTGCTGACCCGGCATGACGAGCTTTTGCTGCGCATCCTTTACGACCGCCGCCTGCAACCCGGCCTCGAACCCGCCGAAGCGCGCGCGCCCGTGCGCCGCATCGCCGAAGAGCTGCTGGGCGGGCCCAGTTGACCCCGTAGTTCAAAGACCCCCTCGGAAGGAGGCCCCGACATGCCCTTCATGGATTTCCTCAAAGGCCAGTTCATCGACGTCATCGAATGGACCGACGACACCCGCGACACGATGGTCTACCGCTTCGAGCGCTACGGCCACGAGATCAAGTATGGTGCCAAGCTGACCGTCCGCGAGGGGCAGGTCGCGGTCTTCATCCACGAGGGGCAGCTGGCCGATATCTTCACCCCCGGTCTCTACATGCTCGAGACCAACAACATGCCGATCATGACGAGCCTCCAGCACTGGGACCACGGCTTTGCCTCGCCCTTCAAGTCGGAGATCTACTTCGTCAACACCAACCGCTTCACCGATCTGAAATGGGGCACGAAGAACCCGATCATGCTGCGCGATCCCGAATTCGGGCCGACGCGCATCCGCGCCTTCGGGACCTACACGGTCAAGGTGGCCGACGCCGGGCGCTTCATGACCGAGATCGTGGGGACGGACGGCGAGTTCACCACCGACGAGGTGACCTTCCAGATCCGCAACATCATCGTGCAGCAGTTCAGCCAGGTGGTCGCGGGCTCCGGCATCCCGGTGCTCGACATGGCGGCCAACACCGGCGCGTTCGGCAAGCTGGTCGCGGGGCGCATCTCGGACACGATCGACCAATACGGGCTGACGCTGCCCGAGCTCTACATCGAGAACATCTCGCTGCCCCCCGCGGTCGAGGAGGCGCTGGACCGGCGCACCTCGATGGGCGTGGTGGGCGACCTCGACCGCTACACCCGGTTCCAGACCGCCGAGGCGATGCGCGCGGCCGCCGACGCGCCCGGCGGCAGCGGCATGGGCGAAGGCCTCGGGATGGGGATGGGCATGGCGATGGCCGGCCAGTTCGCGCAAGGCTTCGGCGGTGGGCAGGCGCAGCCGCACCAGCCCCACCAGGCGGCCCATGCCGCCCCGCCCCCGCCGCCGGTCGAGCACGTGTGGCACATCGCCGAGAACGGCCAGACGAAGGGCCCGTTTTCCAGGGCCGACCTGGGGCGGATGGCCGCCTCGGGCGAGCTGACACGGCAGAGTTTCGTCTGGACGCAGGGGCAGGACGGCTGGAAGAAGGCCGACGAGGTGACCGAGCTGGCGCAGCTCTTCACCGTCATGCCCCCCCCGCCCCCGCCGCCGGCCTGACCGGTCGCCGCGCGGCGACCGGCAATGGGGGGCGCTCCCGCCTGCCTCGGCCTTCGGCCTGCGGCAGTTGGGCCCGGCAGCGCGTGCCGCGCTGCGGTCGGCTCTCCGATGACCAGCGTGGTACGCGGGTGGCAGAGGTCGGACCGCGTATTTGGAGAAAGATGAAGACGGTAACCGAATCTTTACGAGTCTGATGGCAAGCTTCTGGCACGGTACAGGCTGGCGAGCCGATGACCGTGAAAGGTGAAGGTGCCCTGCCCCGTCGTGCAGCGCCCCTTTCGGATTTGCGGATCCGATCGGGGAACACTCGGCCGGGTGGGGCCTCCCATCCCCTCAGGCCTTCATCTTTCCCCAAATACGCAGTCCGACCGTGCCACCGGCACCGCGCCGGGCCAGCGCGGTCCGGCCGTCACGGGCACCCGCCGCGGCACCGGGCCGAAGGCCCGCGCCGCGGCCGGGCCCAACCAAGGGGCAATGCCGACGGCATTGTCCCTTGGGCGGGAGCGCCCGGTCGCCGGCGCGCCAGCGGCGGCGACGATCGCGGGCCGCTGCCACATCGCGCGATACGCACAGCGCGTAACGGGTGACCTGCCTTTCGGGGACCAGGGCGGAGGGGGCGAGGCATGTGCCATGGGTCAGCGCACCGCCAGCGCCGGGCGGCGCTACCGCGTGAGAGACAAGCCGTCACGCAGCTGGGAGCGGGGCCACCGGACGAATGGCGCGTGGCCGCTCACAGGGCACAGGGCACAGGGCACAGGGCACAGGGCACAGGGCAC
>JAOARA010000099.1 GCA_025211115.1 Roseicyclus sp.
CGGGTGCGCACCCAGCAATGCATCCCGGCAGCGATGCCGTCGGGATTGTCGTCGAAGAAATAGCAGGTGAGATAGGCCGCCTCGTACCCGGCAACGCGCAGGGCGGCCATCAGGTAGGTGTTGATGTCGATGCAATTGCCCACGGCGCAGGCGACGGCCGGAATGGCGTCATGGCCGGTATACCAGCGCTCTGCCCCCTCGACCGCGCCATAGGTGAAGCGTTGCGCGGTATCGAGGACGATGGCCTCGATACCCGGCAGGCCGCCGCCGGCGGCGTCCGCGAGGGCCTGGGCGTCACGGGCCAGGTCTTCGGCGGCGGCGCGGTGCGGGCCGGGTTCCGGCACCCATGCCGCGGGATCGAGCGTGGCGGGCCGATCCGACACGACGTGGCGCAAGCGCGCAACCGCGTCGGGGTGCGGTGGGGTGAGGAAGGCGGCGATCTGCGCGGTCCGCTCTTCGCGCAGAAGGCTGGTGGCCCAGCCATCGGGCAGGTCCAGCCCTTCGACCCGCTGGAACTCGGTGTCGATGCCAAGCGGAACCAGAAGGCCGATGGCGTCGTAATGCCGCGCGGTATCCGTCATCTCGACCGTGACGATGGTGCTGGCCATGGCTGTGTGTCCCGATGTCGCTGTCCTTGCCGCCGCACTAAAGAGCCGACGTGACGATCAGGTGTCATGGGGCGACGAAAAACGCCCCGCAACAGGCGGGGCGTTCTTCGTTTCGGGTCGGCCAGGTCTCAATGCGCCATGAACACGGGCACCTTGGCATGTTCGAGCATGTTGCGCGTCGCGCCGCCCAGGATCGCCTCGCGGAAGCGGGAGTGGCCGTAGGCCCCCATCACCAAAAGGTCGGCATCGCAATCCGCGACATGGCGCGCGATCACCTCGGACCCGCGCGGCAGGGTCTGGGCGAGGATCGCCACCGCGACGCTGACGCCGTGACGGCTGAGCATCCGGCTCAGTTCCGCGCCGGGGTCAGACGACTCCGTGCTGTGGCGCTCGGGGGCCACGATGCAGACGCTCACCTCCTCGGCGGCCTGCAGCAGCGGCAGAGCGCGGCGGATCGAGACCATCGCCTCGGCCGACTCGTTCCAGGCCACGACCACGCGCCGGGGCTTGACCGGCACCGGCTTGCCCTCGGCCAGCACGACCACCGGGGCGTTGCCCTGGAACATGGCCGCCTCGACCACCACGGGCGCGTCGGCATATTGCCCTTCGCCATAGGGCTTGGGCAGGATCACGAGATCGGCAAAGCGCGCGCGGCGGGCGACCAGCCCCGAGACCGAGGCCGATTGCGCCACCATCGCATCGACACCCCAGGAGATATCGCTGCGCTCGAGGATGCGGCGGGCCACGGCCTCGATCTCGGTCGCCTCGGCCTGGGCCTGGGCGATGGTCTCGTCATGCATCAGCGCGGTCGCCCCGGCGAAGTAATACCCCGTCTGGGTGCGGTCGACGCCAAGGCAGAGCACGTCGAGATGCGCCCCGCAGGCACCTGCGAAAGCGGCAGCGGCATCGAGCACCGCGTCGGCGTCCTTGGCGTCGGCAAGAATGGTCAGGATGGATCGGTAGGCCATGGATTCCTCCCTCGGATGGGTTCTGACCCAGACTAGGACCGAGGCAGGTCGCCGCACCTTGACCTGCATCAACCGGGCAGAGCGTTGCGTTTGACATGGATCAAGGCTCCATCCCGGCCCTTCCGCGATGTGAGGGTCAGATGGAACAGCTCCGGACGGCTTTCGAGTCGGAACCGGGGCATCACGAAGGGACGATCAATGCTTGATTATGTGAAGCTCCTGATCCTCGGCCTTGTCGCGGTCTGTGCCGCGATCGCGGCAAACTACGCACGGGACGTGGCCTACCTGGTCCACGCCCTGCTGATCATGGGCGCCGCGGCCATCACGTTCGTGGTGGTGCTGCGCCGGACGGGCGAGGCCAAGGTGCCCGCGCCCGCCAACGAATACATGGACGGACCTGTCAAGGCCGCGGCGATCGCCACGGCCTTCTGGGGGGTCGTGGGCTTCCTCGCCGGTGTCTACATCGCGTTTCAGCTGGCCTTTCCGGTGCTCAACTTCCACTGGGCGGACGGCTACCTGAACTTCGGGCGGCTGCGCCCGCTGCACACCTCGGCGGTGATCTTCGCCTTCGGGGGCAACGCGCTTCTGGCGGCCAGCTTCTACATCGTGCAGCGGACATCGGCGGCGCGGCTGTGGGGCGGCAACCTCGCGTGGTTCGTGTTCTGGGGCTACCAGCTCTTCATCGCCATGGCCGCGACCGGCTACCTGCTGGGCTCGACCCAGGGCCAGGAATACGCGGAACCCGAATGGCTCACCGACCTGTGGCTGACGATCGTCTGGGTCGCCTTCCTGCTGCTCTACGTCGGCACGCTACTGAAGCGGAAAGAGCCGCATATCTACGTCGCCAACTGGTTCCTGCTGTCCTTCATCGTCACCGTGGCGATGCTGCATGTGGTCAACAACCTGCAGATCCCCGTATCGCTCTTCGGCTCGGCCTCGGTCACCGTGATGTCGGGCGTGCAGAACGCGATGACGCAATGGTGGTATGGCCACAACGCCGTGGGCTTCTTCCTGACCGCGGGCTTCCTGGGGATGATGTATTACTTCATCCCGAAGCAGGCCGAGCGCCCGGTCTACTCCTACAAGCTGTCGATCATCCACTTCTGGGCGCTGATCTTCCTCTATATCTGGGCGGGTCCGCACCACCTGCACTACACCGCGCTGCCCGACCGGGCCTCGACGCGGGGGAGGGCGCTCTCGATCGTGCGGGGGATGCCCTGCGGGGGCGGCATGATCAACGGCCTGATGACGCTGTCGGGGGCCTGGGACAAGCTGCGCACGGACCCCGTGCTGCGGATGATGGTCACCTCGGTCGCCTTCTACGGCATGTCGACCTTCGAAGGTCCGATGATGTCGATCCGCGCGGTCAACAGCCTGTCGCACTACACCGACTGGACCATCGGCCACGTCCATTCCGGCGCGCTGGGATGGAACGGCATGATCACCTTCGGGATGCTCTACTACCTGTTCCCGAAGCTCTGGGGCCGTGCCTCGCTCTACAGCGTGCGGGCGGTCAGCTGGCACTACTGGTTGGCCACCATCGGCATCGTGCTCTACGCGGCCTCGATGTGGGTGACCGGCATCATGGAAGGCCTGATGTGGCGTGAAGTCGATGCGCAAGGGTTCCTCGTGAACTCCTTCGCAGACACCGTCGCCGCGAAATTCCCGATGTACGTGGTCCGGGGTCTCGGCGGGGTGATGTTCCTCGGCGGTGCGCTGATCATGTGCTGGAACCTCTGGATGACCGTGACGAAGGGTGCCGTCCGCAAGGACGCCCCCATCGCGGCACCGGCTGAATAAGGAGGGCCCGACAGATGGCACTTGAAGGTCACCAGAAGATCGAAACCAACGCGACCCTCCTTCTGACGCTCAGCTTCCTGGTCGTCACCATCGGGGGCATCGTGGAAATCGCGCCGCTCTTCTACCTCGAGAACACGATCGAGGACGTGGAAGGGATACGCCCCTACTCGCCGCTGGAGCTTGCCGGCCGGGAGATCTACGTGCGGGAGGGCTGCTATGTCTGCCACAGCCAGATGATCCGCCCGATGCGCGACGAGGTGGAACGCTACGGGCACTACAGCCTTGCGGCCGAAAGCCAGTATGACCACCCGTTCCAGTGGGGCTCGAAGCGGACGGGGCCCGACCTCGCCCGCGTCGGCGGGCGCTACTCGGACGAATGGCATGTCGATCACTTCACCAACCCGCAATCGGTGGTGCCCGAGTCGGTGATGCCGGCCTATGCCTTCCTCTCCGACACCGTGCTGCGGCCGACCTACATCGTCGACCTGATGGAGACGCACCGCATGGTGGGTGTCCCCTACACCGACGAGATGATCGCCGAGGCCGAGGTGGATTTCATCCAGCAGGCCACCGATTTCGGCGATCCGGGCGTGGTCGAACGCTACCCGGGCGCGCAGCAGCGCGACTTCGACGGGCAGCCGGAAGTCACCGAGATGGATGCGCTCATTGCCTACATGCAGATGCTCGGGACGCTGGTCGATTTCTCGACCTTCGCCCCCGAGGAAGCCCTGGCAAGCCGGTAAGGGAGGGTCCGACAGATGGAAGACACCTATACCGTCCTGCAGGTGATCGCCCGGAGCTGGGGGGCCATGTTCATGCTTCTCGTGTTCCTCGGCGTGATCCTCTTCACGCTGCGACCGGGTAGCCGGAAGGTCCACCGCGACACCGCGAATATCCCGTTCCGTTACGATGACCGGCCGCTCGGCGACGATGACGCCCCGGCGCAGTCCCGCCAGTTCAAGGAGGCGCGGCAATGACCGACACCAAGACCCCCCATGCCGAAGAGCAGAAGCTTCTTGCCGGCGACCCCGAGACGACCGGCCATTCCTGGGACGGCATCAAGGAGTTCAACAACCCGCTGCCGCGCTGGTGGCTCTGGACCTTTTACGCCACCATCGTCTGGGCGCTGATCTACACGGTGCTCTACCCGGCCTGGCCGATGGTCAACGGGGCGACGCCCGGCATCCTGGGCTTCTCGACGCGGGCCAACGTGGCCGAGGACATCCAGCGCTTCGACGACATGAACGCCGACGTCCGCGCGCGCATCACCGAGGTGGAACTGGCCGCGATCACCCCCGACGCGAACCCGGATCTCTACAATTACGCGATCCAGGGCGGGGCGGCGACCTTTGCCACCTGGTGCTCGCAGTGCCACGGCTCGGGGGCTGCCGGCGTGCAGGCCTCGGGGTATCCGAACCTGCTGGATGATGACTGGCTCTGGGGCGGCACGATCGACGACATCCACTACACGATCAGCCACGGCATCCGGAACGAGGACGATCTCGACGCCCGCTATTCCGAGATGACGGCCTTCGAGGGCATCCTGTCCGACGAGGAGATCGCCCAAGTCGTGCAATACGTCCGCAACATCTCGGGGCAGGAGGCGGATGCCACCCTCGCCGCGGCGGGCGAGACGGTGTTCCTCGACAATTGCGCGGCCTGTCACATGGATGACGGCACCGGCGACCGTTTCCTCGGCGCGCCGAACCTGACCGATGCGATCTGGCTTTACGGCGGCTCGGAAGCGGCCATCGAAGAGACCGTCCGGCATTCCCGCTTCGGCGTGATGCCGCCCTGGTCGGCGGATGCCTCCGAGGCGGGCCGCCTGTCCGAGGCCGAGGTCCGCTCGGTCGCGGTCTATGTCCACTCCCTCGGCGGCGGCGAATAAGCTGCCGAGGCACGGTTTCCGCTGACCCCTCCCGGTTGGCGGAACGGCACCGGTCCCGGTCCTGTTCGCGCGTTTCCTACGGGACCGGTGCCACCAGATAGCCCGCCCCGCCGCCCCGAAAAGGGCGCGCGGGGCGCGGTTCTTTCGGGCCCCGCGCGCCCCCCGCCCTGCGACATCATGTGACGCGGTCAATCTCGTGCCCCGCGAAGCGTTTGATCCACGTCAAGGAGGGTGCCCGCGCCCTCCCATAGACAGAACCTGCGCAGGACCACCCAGATTCCAGGAGTCACATCGTCATGAGTGCCACCGAAGAGCCGCAAAAGCTCTACGCCGCCCGTGAGCCCGTCTTTCCCAAGCGTGTCTCGGGGACGTTCCGCAATCTGAAGTGGATCATCCTGCTGGTGACGCTGGGCATCTACTACATCACCCCCTGGATCCGCTGGGACCGCGGCCCGGAACTGCCCGACCAGGCGGTTCTGCTGGACCTTGCGAACCGGCGGTTCTTCTTCTTCTGGATCGAGATCTGGCCGCACGAATTCTACTTCGTCGCGGGGCTGCTGATCATGGCGGGGCTTGGCCTGTTCCTGTTCACCTCGGCGCTGGGCCGGGTCTGGTGCGGCTATTCCTGCCCGCAGACGGTGTGGACCGACCTGTTCTTCACCGTCGAACGCTGGATCGAGGGCGACCGCAACGCGCGCCTGCGCCTGTGGAACGCCAAGTGGGATATCCGCAAGTGGCGGCTGCGCCTGACCAAATGGGCGGTCTGGCTCGTGATCTCGGTGGCGACCGGCGGGGCCTGGGTGTTCTATTTCGCCGATGCGCCGACATTGCTGGTCGACCTGGTCACCGGGCAGGCGGCGATGGTCGCCTATGCGACGGTCGGCATCCTGACGGCCACGACCTTTGTCTTCGGCGGGTTCATGCGCGAGCAGGTCTGCATCTACATGTGCCCCTGGCCCCGCATCCAGGCCGCGATGATGGACGAGGACACGATCACGGTGGCCTACCGCGACTGGCGGGGCGAGCCGCGCGGCAAGGGCAAGACGCGCGAGACCCTTGGCGACTGCATCGACTGCAACGCCTGCGTCAATGTCTGCCCGGTGGGCATCGACATCCGCGACGGCCAGCAGCTGGAATGCATCACCTGCGCGCTGTGCATCGACGCCTGCGACGACATCATGGCCAAGGTCGGCAAGCCGCGCGGGCTGATCGACTACATGGCCCTGACCGACGAGGCGAACGAGCGCGCGGGCAACCCCAAGAAATCCGTGTGGAAGCACATCTTCCGCCTGCGCACGATCATCTACACCGTGCTCTGGTCGGCGATCGGCGTGGGCCTGACCGTGATGCTCTTCATCCGGTCGGACATCGACATGACGGTCGCGCCGGTGCGCAACCCGCAATTCGTCGTGTTGTCGGACGGGTCGATCCGCAACACCTATGACGTGCGCATCCGCAACATGACCCATGACGAAAGCCTGTTCCAGGTCACGGTCGTGTCGGACGCGCCGCTGCAAGTCGAGCTCGAGGGGCAGGAGGGCAACACCGTGCCCGTCCCGCTCGACACGACCTACCTGCAGCGCGTCTATGTCACCGCGCCCGCGGGCAGCCCCGCGGCCGGGGCCGAGCGGACCGATTTCCGCTTCTGGGTCGAGGACCTGGGCACCAACACGCGAACCCATACGGACACCACGTTCTTCGGGAGGGACACGGAATGAGTGCGGATGCGAACATGCCCGAGACGGACAGGACCGCGGGCCGCAAGCTGACCGGCTGGCATGTGCTGGCGATCTTCGTCGGCGGGTTCGGCCTGATCATCGGGGTCAACCTGTTCATGGCCTTCAGCGCCGTCTCGACCTTCCCCGGCATGGAGGTCTCGTCGAGCTACGCCGACAGCCAGACCTTCGACGAACGCCGCGACGCGCAGGAGGCGCTGGGATGGCACGCGAGCATCGAGATCCCCGGCGACGGCACGCTGGTCCTGAACCTGGTGGATGACGCGGGCGCGCCCGTCGCCCCCGCCGAACTGACCGCTCTGCTCACGCGGCCCACGAACCAGACCGACGACCAGCTGCTGGTGCTCGAGCGCGTCAACGGGGCCTTCGTTGCGCCGGTCACGCTGGGCGACGGGATGTGGCGCCTGCGCCTGACCGGCACGGCACGGGACGGCACCGATTACCGGCACAACATCACCTTCCGCCATTTCGACTGAGGGGGCCGCGGTGACCGCCACCTTCGAGCATTCCCGGCCATCGGCCTGCCCGGCCTGTTCCGCCGCCCCCGCCGCCGAGGAACTGGCGGCCAAGCCCGTCGATGCGACGCTGATGCTGTCGCTGCCGGGCATCCATTGCGCGGGCTGCATCTCGGGGGTGGAACGGGCGCTGACCGCGCTGCCGGGGGTGCGGGACGCGCGGGTGAACCTGACGCTGCGCCGCGCCGCCGTGGAGGCGGAGCCGGAGGTGACGGCCGAGGCGCTCTGCGAGGTGCTGGAGCGCGCGGGCTACGAGGCGCATGAGCTCGACCCCGGCGTGCTGGCCACCACCGCCGCCGACCGGCAGGGCCGCGACCTGCTGATGCGGCTGGCCGTGGCCTTCTTCGCCATGATGAACGTCATGCTGCTGTCGGTCGCCGTCTGGTCGGGGGCCGAGGGCGTGACCCGCGACATGATGCACTGGATCAGCGCGCTGATCGCCGTTCCCGCCGTCGTCTTCGCCGGGCGGCCCTTCTACGTCTCGGCCTGGGGCGCGTTGAGGGCGCGCAGGCTGAACATGGACGTGCCGATCACGCTGGCCATCGCGCTGGCGATGGGCACCTCGATCTACGAGACGGCCTTGTCGGGGCATCACGCCTATTTCGATGCGGCGGTGATGCTGTGCTTCTTCCTGCTGGGTGGCCGCTACCTCGACCACCGCACCCGCGCCTCGGCGCGGTCGGCGGCGCAGGAACTGGCCGCGCTCGAGGTGCCGCGCGCGCTGCGCGTCGGCCCTGC
>JAOARA010000100.1 GCA_025211115.1 Roseicyclus sp.
CTCCACGAGCCGCGCGGCCTTGTTGGAGCCGATCCCCAGCTTGCGCTGGATGTAGGAGGTGGAGCATTTGCGATCCTTCTCCACCACGGCGACCGCCTGGTCGTAGAGCGCATCGTCGCCATCGGTGTTGCCGCCGGTGTTCAGCCCGAGCACCGCGTCGATGTCGCTTTCACGCTCCTCGTCGGGGCCGTCGAGCACGCTCGAGGCGTAATCGGGCGGTCCGAAGCTCTTGAGGTGGGTGACGATCTCCTCGACCTCTTCGTCGCTGACGAAGGGGCCGTGGATGCGGGTGATCTTGGCGCCGCCCGCCATGTAGAGCATGTCGCCCATGCCCAGAAGCTGCTCGGCCCCCTGTTCGCCCAGGATGGTGCGGCTGTCGATCTTGGAGGTGACGTGGAACGAGATCCGCGTCGGGAAATTCGCCTTGATCGTGCCGGTGATGACATCGACCGAGGGGCGCTGCGTCGCCATGATGAGGTGGATGCCCGAGGCCCGCGCCATCTGCGCAAGGCGCTGGATGCAGGCCTCGATCTCCTTGCCGGCGACCATCATCAGGTCGGCCATCTCGTCGACGATCACGACGATGAAGGGCATCTTCTCGGGAAGGAATTCCTCGGTCTCGAAGACGGGATCGCCCGTCTCGTCGTCGAAACCGGTCTGGTAGGTGCGCTTGAACATCTCGCCCTTGGCGAGCGCGTCAGCGACGCGGCCGTTGTAGCCCTCGATGTTGCGCACGCCCATGCGCGACATCTTGCGGTAGCGCTCTTCCATCTCGCCCACGACCCATTTCAGCGCCACGACCGCCTTTTTGGGGTCGGTCACCACGGGCGAGAGCAGGTGCGGAATGCCGTCATAGACGCTGAGTTCCAGCATCTTGGGGTCGATCATGATCATCCGGCATTCATCGGGGCTGAGCTTGTAGAGCAGCGAGAGGATCATGGTGTTGATCGCCACGGACTTGCCCGAGCCGGTGGTGCCCGCGATCAAGAGGTGGGGCATCTTGGCGAGGTTGGCGACGATCGGGTCGCCGCCGATGTCCTTGCCCAGCGCAAGCGGCAGCTTGTGGTTGCCGTCGCCAAAGCCGCGGTGGCTCAGGATCTCGCGCAGGACCACCTTTTCGCGGTGCTGGTTCGGCAGTTCGATGCCGATCACCGAGCGCCCCGGCACGGTCGAGACGCGCGCGGAGAGCGCCGACATGCTGCGCGCGATGTCATCGGCCAGGCCGATCACGCGGGATGCCTTGAGGCCGGGGGCCGGTTCCAGTTCATACATGGTGACGACCGGGCCGGGGCGGACGCTGACGATCTCGCCCTTGACGCCGTAGTCATCCAGCACGTTCTCGAGCATCCGCGCGTTTTCCTCGAGCGCCTCGTCGCTCAGGTGGTGGCGCTGGATCGTGTCGGGGTTGGTCAGCAGCGACAGCGAGGGCGGCTCGTAGGCCGCTTCGGCCTGTTGCAGGGGCAACGAGGGCTGCGCGTCGGCCTGCGCCTGCCGCGAGGGGGCGGGCTTGCGCTGGGCGGCGCGCTGCATGACGCGGCGCTGCAGCTCGGTCTGCACGGGCGGCGCGGCCGGGCGATGCACCGGTGCCGCGGCCGTGACGGGCGCAACGGGTGCGGCATGGCTGACGGCGTCGTCCTCGTCGTCGAGGAACATGTTTTCGGGTTCGTCCTGCGGGGCGGCGTAGGCCTGCGGGGCGGGTGTCGCGCGGCGCGCGGCGGTCAAGGGCGGCTCGATGCGGGCTGCAGGAGTGGCGGCGGCGGGATTGGCGGCGGCGGATGCCGCGGCGGGCGCGGCCAGCGCGGTGGCGGGCAGCACGCCGCGGCGGCGCTGCGCGGCATCGGCGATCACGTTGGGCCGACGCACGCGCGACTTGATGACATCGGCGATGCGGGCGCGGATGCGGTCTTCGTCGGGGGCGTCGACACTCTCGGCCTCGGGGTGGTCGTGCGCGACCAGTTCCGGCTCGATCCGCGCCTCGGGCTCGCGGGCGCGCAGCATCGGCATCCGTGCGAACAGCCCCGGCTGCCGGCGCGCGCCGGGCAGGGTCACATCCTCTTCGTCGTCGTGAAGGATCGGCACCGTCCGATGCGCCGGGTCGGCGGCGAACTGTGCCGGGCTGTGGGCGCTGCGCGTGGCGCGGCGCTCGGCGAAGTGCGCGGCGGCGCGGCCTGCACCGTTGCCCGCGCTGCGCAGCCCGCCCGACACCATCGCGCCGACGGACAGGAGCCCGAGCAGCAGGAAGCGCAGCCCCTGCCGCATCTCGAAGCGGTCCACGCCCAGCACGTAGAGCGACAGCATGAGGCCGGAGACGAAGGCCAGCGCCGCCAACAGCTTCAGCCCCGCCTCGGGGCTCATGGGCAGCGCATTCAGCACCGCGCCGAGGATCGTGTCGCCGAACAGCCCGCCCAGCCCGAAGCTGTGGGTCCAGGTTTCGGGCGGCGTGACCGAGGCCGCGTAGATCGACGCAAGCGCCACCGCGATGGGCAGCAGGATCGTGCGCCCGATGGCGCGCTCATGTCCGCGCTGGAGCAGGAAGCGCAGCCCCCATGCGAAGGCCACCACCGGCAGCAGGAACGCGCCGTAGCCCATGATCATCATCAGGATCGCCGCGACCGAGGCCCCGAAGCGCCCGAGCAGGTTCTGCGGCACCGCATCCGTGGCCGCCATGAAGTTCGGATCGTCCGGCGCGTAGGACACCAGCATCGCCGCCAGCGCCGCGGCCAGCCCGATCAGCGCGAAGCCGGTGGCCTGTTGCCCGAACCGCAGGAGGATCTCTTGCATCCGGTCGTCGAGCAGGGGGTCACGCTGTCGGGTCTGGTAGGCCATCGTTTACTGTCCTTGTCCGTAGAGGCACGCCTTGAGCCGGGTCAGCCCGTCGCGCATCTCGTCTTCGGGGGCGACCATCGCCACGCGGATACGGTCCGCGCCGGGGGTCTGCCCGTTCACCTCGCGGGCGAGATAGGCGCCCGGCAACACGCGCACGCCCGTCTCCTGCCAGAGCTTCACCGCCGCCGCCTCGCCATCCTCGACGGGCAGCCAGAGGAAGAACCCCGCCTGCGGCGCGCTGTAGCCCGGCACGTCGCCGAGGATCTCGTCGGCAATGCGGTATTTCGCGCGGTAGAGGGCGCGGTTCTCCTCGACATGGGTCTCGTCGCCCCAGGCCCGCGCGGCGACCGCCATCATCGGGATCGGCAGCGGCGCACCGGCGTAGTTCCGAAGCTGCTTCATCCGCGCGATGCTGGCGGGGCCACCGGCGGCAAAGCCCGAGCGCAGGCCGGGCATGTTCGACCGCTTGGAGAGCGAGTGGAAGATCACCACCCGTTCGGGATCGGCCCCGATCCGCGCCGCGGTTTCCAGCGCGCCGGGGGGGGGCGTATCGCGGTAAAGCTCGGAATAGCATTCATCGGCGAAGATGCGGAAATCGTGCTTATCGGCCAGCGCCAGAAGCGCCTCCCAATAGGCGGCATCGGCCACCGCGCCCTGCGGGTTCGCGGGCGAGCAGATGTAGACCACCGCGGTGCGGTCGAGGGTCTCGGCGGGCAGCGACGCGAAATCGGGCAGGTCGCCGGTGTCGGCGGTGGCGGGGACGTAGACCGGGTCCGCCCCCACGGCCAGCGCGGCCACGGCATAGACCTGGTAGAAGGGGTTGGGCATCAGAACGACGGGGCGCTTGCCGCCCTTGGTTTCGGGGCAGAGCGCGAGGCAGGCGTTGAACAGCCCCTCGCGCGTGCCGTTCAGCGGCAGCACCTGTGCGTCGGCCGACACGCTCACGTCGTAACGCCGCGCGATCCAGCGGGCGATGGCGGTCTGCAACTCGGGCGTGCCGTCATTGGGCGGGTAGCGCCCGATGCCGTCGAGCGCGCCCGCGATCTCGTCGCCGACCCAGGCCGGGAAGGGATGCCGCGGCTCGCCGATGGTCATATGGATGACAGGCCCGCCCGGCGCGTGAACGTCGAGCAGCTTCCGCAGACGCGGAAACGCGTAGTCGGGCAGGTTCGAGAACCGCTCGGGAAACACCATCAGACTGCCTCAAGTTCGGGGTCATGAACGCCCCGTTTGGTGCAAACCTACAGTGTCCCCGGCAGCCGGTCCAGAAAAAGCAGCGCGGTGCCGGGCGGTTGTGGCTATCCGGCCAAGGCGGCCTCGGCGGCATGACCAAGGCGCAGCAGCCGTTCCTCGGCCATGGGGGGCGCCAGCATCATCAGCCCGCAAGACGGCGTGCCGGTGGGCAGGCTGAGACCGCACAGCCCCATCAGGTTGCCGACGCGGGTGTTGCGCAGCGTCAACAGGTTCTCGGTGACGTAGTAATCCGGGTCCGACATCAGCCGCGCGATTTCGGGCGGGGTGTTGGGCACGGTGGGCAGGATCACCGCGTCATAGGCGGCGGTCTCGGCGGCCCAGACCGCGCGCAGCTCGCGCAGCCGCCGCCACGCGGCGACGAAATCGGGGGCGGAGTGATCGGCCCCGCCGCGGAAACGGTCGAGGATGCGGGCATACATCTTGTCGGGTGCCGCCTCGATCACGTCGCGCCATGTGCCATAGGCCTCGGTGGCGAAGAGGACCGGGGAAAGGTCCATCGCCTCCTCGATGCCGGTGACCGTGCCGGTCTCGACTTGCACGCCCGCCGCGGTCAGGCGGTCGAGCGCATGGGCGAAGCCCTTGGCCGATGCCTCGCGCACGTCGCTCGTGTAGGGCTCAAGCACCAGCATGCGGGTGCCCGCCAGTGTCGCGCCGCGCAGGTCGGCGGGGGCCCCGCCCTCCATGATCGCCAGAAGATGCGCGCAATCCTCGACGCTGCGGGCCAGCGGCCCCACGGTGTCGAAGCTTTCGGCCAAGGGCACCACGCCCTTCAGGCTCAGGCGGCCATGGGTCGTCTTCAGCCCGACCACGTCATTCCACGCGGCAGGCACCCGGACGGAACCGCCGGTGTCAGAGCCGATCCCCGCGGGCGCCAGCCCGAAGGCGATGGAGGCCGCAGCGCCGGAGGATGACCCACCGGGCGCGCAGGCCGGGTCGTTCACGTTCGGCGGTGTGCCCGGCAGGGGGTCGGTGTTGCCGCCATAGGCGGGGTTCATCCCCAGCCCGGCAAAGGCCAGTTCCGACATATGCGTCTTGCCGAGGCAGACGGTCCCCGCCTGCGTCGCGTTCGCCAGCACCTCGGCATCCGCCTCGGGCACGCGGCCCTCGAGCAGCATGGTGCCGGCCTCGGTCACAACGCCCGCGCTGTCGAAGAGGTCTTTCCAGCTGATCGGCACGCCGTCGAGCAGCCCGCGGCGCACGCCGTTCTGCGCCCGCT
Source organism: Roseicyclus sp. (assembly GCA_025211115.1). Lineage (GTDB taxonomy): Bacteria > Pseudomonadota > Alphaproteobacteria > Rhodobacterales > Rhodobacteraceae > Roseicyclus. The sequence goes on from JAOARA010000100.1 coordinate 5,297, forward strand.
GACGCGCGGCCTCGGCCTCGGCGCGGGCGCGGTCGGGGGTCAGGCGGGTGTAGATGCGCCGGCCGAACTCATGCGCGGCGGCGGCGTCGAGATAGGCCTCGGTCAGCTCCACCGGGTCGATGCGCCCCTCGCCGATGCCGCGCCCCAGGTCGCTTGCGCTTTGCCACAGCCAATCGCTCATGTCCCACCCCTGCCCATGTTGTCGCGGTGTGACGCTACAGCCCGCCCGCGGCATGGACAATCC
>JAOARA010000101.1 GCA_025211115.1 Roseicyclus sp.
AAACCCACCCGCCCCCCCCACCCACCCCCCCCCCCCCCCCCCCCGCCCGGCCGGCCCCCCCCCGCCCGCCCCCGCGGCCGCGCCCCCCGGCGACGCCGGAGGCGGCGCAATCCGAAAACACCCGACGCCGCAGGCGGCGCAACCCCTACTCGGCCGCCCGCGCCAGCGGTCCATCCCCGGCCGCAAGCCGCGACAGGATCTCCTGCCGCCGAAGCGCCGCCTTCGCCGCGTTGGCCTCCTTCACCGGGCCGAACCCACGGACCGACAGGGGCAATTCCGCCAGCGCCGCCAGGGCATCCGCATCCACCGACCCCGCCTTCGGCAGCCATTCGGCCATGTCGGCCTCGTATTCCCGGATCAACGCGCGCTCCATCCGGCGCTCGGCGGTATAGCCGAAGACGTCCAGCGGCGTGCCTCGCAGCACCTTCAGCCGCGCGAGCCATGGGTAGACCCGCCCGATCCAGGCCCCGAACGCTCGCTTGCGCGGCCGCCCCGACCCATCCCGCCCCGGCAACAGCGGCGGCGCAAGGTGATATGTCAGTCGAAACTCCCCCTCGAACTCCGCCCGCGCCTTCGCCTCGGTCTCCAGATGCAGCCGCGCGACCTCGTATTCGTCCTTGTAGGCCAACACCTTGTGATAGCCCTTCGCCACCGCCTCCTTCAGCCGCGGGTCGCTCACGCCATCGACCATCCGCCGATAGCGCTTGGCCAGCCGCGGCCCCTGGTAGCGCGTCAGGTGCGCCGCGCGATAGGCGATCTTTTCCTCCAGCGACTTCGGCTTGGCCACGACCTCCGCCTCGACCAGCCGCGCAGCCGCGTCTGGGTTCACCACCGCCCACCGCCCCATCTCGAAGGCCTGCGCGTTGCGCTCCACCGCCGCGCCGTTCAACGCGATCGCCTGCGAAATCGCCCCATGCGTGAGCGGGATCAACCCCATCTGCCAGGCCGCACCGAAGGTCATCATGTTGGAAAAGATCGAATCCCCCAACAACACCCGGCTCAGCTTCGTCGCATCGAACAGCGCCAGCCGCTCTTGAAGTCTTGCTTGAAGAACGACCTCCAGATCCTTGCCCGGAATGCGAAATTCCGTGTCGCGGGTGAAATCGCCGGTGATGATCTCGTGGCTGTTCACCGCCGCCCCCGTCTGCCCCGTCCGCATCAGGCCCAGCGTCTTGGCGCCGCCCGTCACGACCAGGTCGCCCCCGATCACGGCATGCGCCTCGCCCAGCCCCACGCGGATCGCGGCGATATCCTCCGGCCGTTCGGCCAGCCGCAGGTGTATCCAGACCGCCCCGCCCTTCTGCGCCAGCCCCGCCATCTCGATCATGCCGACACCCTTGCCGTCGATCTGGGCGGCCTGCGCCATCACCGCGCCGATGGTCACCACGCCCGTGCCGCCAACGCCCGTGACCAGCACGTTATGCGTGCCCTCGATCACGGGCAGAACCGGGTCGGGCAGGCCCGACAGGTCCACCTCGGCCGTCGCCTGTTTCCTGATCTTCGCGCCCTCCAGCGTCACGAAACTGGGGCAGAACCCCTTGAGACAGCTGAAATCCTTGTTGCAGCTCGACTGGTCGATCGCCCGCTTGCGGCCCAGCTCGGTCTCGACCGGCACGATGGAGACGCAATTGGATTGCACCCCGCAATCGCCGCAGCCCTCGCAAACGTCGGTGTTGATGAAGACGCGCCGGTCGATGTCCGGAAAACTGCCGCGCTTGCGCCGGCGTCGCTTTTCCGCGGCGCAGGTCTGGACGTAGATGATCGCCGAAACGCCCGGAAGCGTCTGGTATTTCTCCTGAACCGCCATCAGCTCGTCGCGCGGATGCCGCTCCAGCCCGCCGGGAAACGCCGACCAGTCGATCTCCTCCTTCGGATCGTAGACAAGCGCGATGTGCTGCACCCCCATCGCCTGCAACTCCCGCGCGATCCGCGCCGGGTCCAGCTCCCCCTCGTTGTGCTGCCCGCCGGTCATGGCGACCGCATCGTTGAACAGGATCTTGTAGGTGATGTTGGTCTTCGCGGCCAAGGCCGCACGGATCGCCAGTATCCCCGAGTGGTTATACGTCCCCTCGCCGAGGTTCTGGAATACGTGGGACCGCGTGGAAAACGGCGCCTCGCCGATCCAGTTCGCCCCCTCGCCGCCCATATGCGTATAAGCCTCGGTGTTGCGGTCCATCCATTTCGCCATGAAATGACAGCCGATCCCGGCGCCCGCGCGGGCATCCTCCGGCACCTTGGTCGAGCTGTTGTGCGGACAGCCCGAGCAGAACCACGGCGTGCGCACGGCGAGGTCGGGCGCATTGCCCGCCCGCGCGGCCTCCTCCACCCGCGCGATGCCCGCGCGGATGCGGTCCGTCTCGCGCCCTTCCTCGATCAGGATCTGACCGCGCTTGCGCGCGATATCCGCCGGGTCCAGCGCGAAATGCGACTGGAAGAGCTTTTCGCCCGCACTGCCCTTGCGAGCACCATAGACGCGCCGCCCGCGCCGGTCGTCGAAGATCGCCTCCTTGCCCTGCACCTCGATCAGCTTGCGCATCTCCTCGACCACGACGATCAGCTCCAGCCCCTCGGCCCAGTCGGCAAACCCCTTCAT
>JAOARA010000102.1 GCA_025211115.1 Roseicyclus sp.
CGCGCCTGCATCAAGGCCGCTTCCTCGCGGCCGAGCTTGAAGATGAACCAGGCGATCAGCCCGAGGATCAGGAAGGCGCTGCCGAGATGCGTCGCCAACCGGTAGGAGGCGACATCGAGCATCCCCTCCTGCAGGCCCGAATGCCCCATCCACCAGCCGATCGCCCCCTGCGTGCCACCCAGAAGGCCCAGCAGCAACACGCGCCCGGTCCAGCCCGGCGGGATGTTGCGCGTCGCCAGAAGCCCCAGGAACCCGATGGCCCAGACCAGCCCGATCACCCGGCCCAGCTGCCGGTGGCCCCATTCCCACCAGTAGATCACCTTGAACTCGGCCAGCGACATGCCGCGGTTCTGCAACTGGTATTCGGGGATCTGGCGATAGGCCTCGAACTCGGCCTCCCACTCGGCCGCGCTCATCGGCGGGATCGCCCCCGAGAGGGGCGCCCATTCCGTGATCGACAGGCCCGAGTCGGTCAGCCGCGTCAGCCCGCCCACCGCGATCATCACGACGACCAGCGAGAACAGCATCATCAGCCAGCCGCGCACCAGCCGACGCGCCCGCCCCCTGTCACGGCTCACGCCGCCGGGAACCGCGGCTGGCTTTTGCGTCTCGGTCACGTCCTCGAAAATGCTGCGGCTCTTCGCCATGGGCTCACCCCTTCTCTCTCGCGTCCAGACCTATCCCGAGGCCCCGCCCCCTTCAAGCGACCGCGGCAACCTGCCCGCCTCTTCATCTTGGCAGATACAACTCCGGGGGGGAGGCGCAGCCGCCGGGGGCAGCGCCCCCCCTTCTGGAGCACCCTCTCCAACCCGCACCCCGCCCGCCGAGCCGGGCGCGACCGCACCGCGGCACGCGGTGCCACCGCCGTCGCTGACGAAGACCGCAGGTCGAGATGCGCGGCAAAGCCCCCCTCAGAGGTCCTTGCGCCGCCCCTCGGCCCAGCGGACCATCTGCCGCAGGATCCCGTGGAAGGTCTGCACATCCGCCCGCGTCAGCGGCAAACGCCCCCAGACCTGGCGCAGGTTGCGGCGCATGCTTTCGGCCTTGGCGGGCGGAAAGAAGAACCCCGCCTCCTCCAGCTGCGCCTCCATGTGATCGCCGAGCGCCGCCACCTCCGCCCCGGTGGCGAAGTCGGTCCCGGCCATCTCCATCACCTCGGGCGGCGTCACATCACCCGCGCGGCGGAACTCGTAGGCACAGAGCAGCACGCATTGCGCCAGGTTCAGCGAGGGGAAATCGGGGTTCACCGGCACCGAGATGATCGCGTTGGCCCGCGCGATGTCGTCGTTTTCCAGCCCCGCCCGCTCCGGCCCGAACATCACGCCCACCCGGCCCCCTTCGGCCAGGATCGCGCGGGCCTGCTGCATCGCACGCTCCGGCGTGACGACCGGCATCGTCATCCCCCGCGGCCGCGCCGTGGTGGCGAAGACATAGGTGCAATCGGAGATCGCCCCCGCGACATCCTCGTGCAGTCCCGCGTGATCCAGCAACCGCCCCGCCCCCGAGGCCAGCGCCACCGCGCGCTCGTTCGGCCAGCCGTCGCGGGGGGCGATCACCCGCATCCGGTCCAGCCCGAAATTCCACATCGCGCGGGCGGCGGCCCCGATGTTCTCGCCCATCTGCGGGCGCACGAGGATGAAGGCGGGCTGGGCTGTCGAAGGGCTCTCGGTCATGGCGCTGCCGTTACCGCGCGCAGGCCGCCCCGGCAAGCGCCCCATTGCCCCCTGCCCCCGCGCCCGGTAACAGGTGCGCCATTCAAGACATGCGACACCGGTGGGACGAGAGCCATGACCGAGACCGATCAGCCGAACCTCTACCTCGTCACGCCCTCGAGTTTCGAGCTGTCGACCTTCCTGCCGCGGCTGCAGGCCGTGCTCGATGCCGAGCCCATCGCCTGCGTCCGCCTTGCGCTTGTCACCGACGACGAGCACACGCTGGCCCATGCCGCCGACGCCTGCCGCGAGATCTGCCACGCCCGCGACGTGCCGCTGGTGCTGACCGGCCCCGCCGCGCTGGCCGAGCGGCTGGGCCTCGACGGCGTTCACCTTGCCGACGGGGCGCGCAGCGTGCGCGCGACGCGCAAGGCGCTGGGGGCCGATGCCATCGTCGGCGCCTTTTGCGGCGCGTCCAGCCATGACGGGATGAGCGCGGGCGAAGCGGGGGCCGATTACATCGCCTTCGGCCCGCTCGGGGCCTCGCCCCTCTCCGACGCCGCCCCGGCCGAGCGTGACCTTTTCGCCTGGTGGTCCGAGATGATCGAACTGCCCGTCGTCGCCGAGGGCGCGCTGACGCCCGAGCTGGTCGAAGCCTTCGCGCCGGTGACCGATTTCTTCGCACTCGGCCCGGAGATTTGGCGCGAAGAGGATGCCGTCGCCGCCCTGCGCCGCCTGATCGCGCCGATCCGCTAGACATTCGCGGACCGCGCCCCAATCTGCCGAACAGGTCACGAGGGAGCGCGCCATGCCGAGCAGTCCGAAACCGGTCAACCTCGCCCTGCAGGGCGGTGGCGCGCATGGCGCATTCACCTGGGGTGTGCTCGACCGGCTGCTCGACGCGCCCGAGATCGAGATCGCGGGCATCTCCGGCACCTCCGCCGGCGCGCTGAGGCCCGAGTTGGTCGAAGCCTTCGCGCCGGTGACCGATTTCTTCGCACTCGGCCCGGAGATTTGGCGCGAAGAGGATGCCGTCGCCGCCCTGCGCCGCCTGATCGCGCCGATCCG
>JAOARA010000103.1 GCA_025211115.1 Roseicyclus sp.
CGGCGCGCAGGCGCATGGCGATATCGGCCACCCCGTCCGAGGGAGCGTCGGAGCGGCGCAGGAGCGTGGGCTTGGCGGCGACATCTATCGCGCCCGCCTCGAGGGCCGCGATGGTGGTGCGGGTGCCCCGCGCGGTCAGCGAGGAGATCACCACCGTGCGGATCGGGTCGCTCGCCATCTGCGCCTTGAGGAACTCCAGCCCGTTCTCGCCGGGCATCTCGATGTCCAGCGCGATCACGTCGGGCCGCCGCACCGCGATGAAATCGCGCGCGGCCTGCGCACTGGCGACCGAGCCGATGACCCGAAGGCCCGGCTCATGCGCCAGCGCCCGCGTCAGCGCGACGCGGAACACGGCGCTGTCGTCGACGACAAGGATGGTCACGGGGTCACGCATGCGCATCACGCCGGCTTTCGGTAGATGCCGGTGCAGACGGGCTGCCAGCGGGTGGACAGATCGCGGATCGACTCGGTCACCGAGGTGACGAGCCAGCCGCCGGGTTCGGTGGCGTCGTAGATCGCCTCGAGCGTCGCCACCTGGTCGGGCTGCTCGAAGTAATAGAGGATGTTGCGGCAGAAGACGGCGTTGAACCGCTTGCTGAACGGATAGGGCTGCGCCTTGAGGTTCATCCGCCGGAAGGTGCAGGTCGCGCGGATCTGGTCGCGCACACGGTATTGCTCGATGCCGGTCGGCTCGAAATACCGCTTCAGCACCGCCGCGTCGGTCTGGGCGAACTGGCGCGCGGGAAAGACGCCGATCTCGGCGCGGGCGACGACGGGCTCGCTGATGTCGGTGCCAAGGATGCGCAGCCGCGACAGCACCTCGGACCCCAGCGTTTCGGCGGCGAGGATGGCGATGGTATAGGCTTCGTCCCCGGTCGAGGCGGCCGCGCTCCAGATGCGGATCTCGCCGTGCCGGGCGAGGTCCGGCAGCACGGTCATGGCAAAGCTTTTCAGCACCTCGGGTTCGCGGAAGAAATAGGTGTGGTTCGTGGAGGCCGCGTGCATCACCGCCAGTTGCACATCCGTGCGGCTTGCGCTCAGAAGCGCCTCGGAGAGCTGCCCGAGATCGGCGTGCCCGAAGCTGCGCGCGACACGCCACAACCGCTGCGCCAGCAGCGCATCCTTGCGCGCAGGGTAGTAGATGCCACACCGCTCGCTCAGCCAGCCGCGGATGCGGGCCAGCGCGGCGTCCTCGGACGCGGTCGTGCGGAGCGGAGGCGTCTCGAACGCGGGCAGGTTCATCGCATCGCCTCCGAGGCGAGGCGCTCGCAATCGAGCACGATGGCCACCTCGCCCGATGCCAGAAGCGCCACGCCCCAGCTGGCCCGCACCGCAAGAAGCGCGCCCGACAGGGGCTTCATGACCACCTGCTGACGGTCGAGCACCTCGTCGATGGGCACGGCGATACGGCCTGCCGCGGTGTTGAAGACGATGCAGACCATCTCGGACAGGGCCCGCTCCGAGCCGGGCAGCCCGCGATAGAATTTCTCCAGCCGGCAGACCGGCACGAGGTTGCCGCGGATGCGCAGCATCTCGCTGCCCTTGCGCGCGGAAACCCGCACCAGGTCCTCGGCGGTGGGGCGGATGATCTCGGAGATATCCTCGACCGGCACGGTGAAAAGCTGCCGGCCGAGCCGCAACAAAAGGCTGTCGAGAAAGGCCAGCGACACCGGGATATGCAGCGACACGGTGGTGCCCTCGCCCTCGACGCTGTCCACGCCGATGCGTCCGCGCAGGTCTTTCATCGTGGCATTCAGCACGTCCATGCCGACGCCGCGGCCCGACAGGGTCGTCACCGCCTCGGCGGTCGAGAAGCCGGGTTCGAAGACCACCTTCCACAGCTGGGCGTTCTCGGGTTCCTCGTCGGGCGCGAAAAAGCCGCGCTCGCGGGCCTTGGCGAGGATCTTCTTGCGCGACAGGCCGCGCCCGTCATCGGCGACGCGGATGCGCACCTCGCTGCCCACCTGGGCCGCGGCCAGCAGGATGCGCCCGGTCTCGGGCTTGCCGGCCGCCAGCCGGTCGGCGGGCGGTTCGACCCCGTGGTCGGCGGCGTTGCGCACGACATGGAGAAGCGGGTCGTAAAGCCGGTCGGCGACCAGCTTGTCGATGGCGGTTTCCTCGCCCTCGATCACGAGGTCGAATTTCTTGCCGGTCTCGCGCTCCAGTTCGCGCACCATGCGCTTGAGGCGGCGGAAGACCTCGGCCACCGGAACGAGGCGCAGCTCGGTCGCGGCGTCCTGCACCTCGCGCTCGATCATCGACAGCCGATGGGCGGCCGCCTCGAAATTCTGCAGCTCCAGCCCCTCGAGGTCGGACGAGCCGATCGTCTCGGAGACCGAGAGGGACAATTCTCCCACCAGGTCCATGAGCCGTCCGATCTTGTCCGAGGACACGCGCATCAACGCGCCGCCTGCCGCCCCCCGGGCGTCGGTATCAACCGCCGCTGTCATCCGATCTTCCTTGCGTGGCGGGGCCCTGCCATCCGTGGCGGTGCCCCTTCGGTCCGTGGCCGCCGAAGCCGGCGACCCTTTCACGTGCTCCCCGTTTGCAACCGCCATGCCATGCGGTGCGCGACGGGGCGGCAAAGGCGGGGCCTGTCTCAGGCCGCGCTTTCGTCCTTGGCGTCGAAGCTGAAGATGCAGACCCCGTCGAAGCCCGTGCTTCGGAACAGGAAGGTCTTCTTCATCGTGTCGACGAAGCCGCCGTGCTTCTTCTCGAAGGTCTTGAGGTCGGCCACCGAGGGGAAGAAGACGTTCACCGAGATGTCGCCCTCCTTGCTGATCAGGACCGTGAGGCCCGTGAGCTTGCACTCGGGGATGGCCGCGCCGAGCGTCTCGGTCACGAAGGGCGCCGCGATCTGCGCCGCGTCGAGGCTGGGAAACTTGAGATGATATGTCTTGGATAGCATGGACTGCCTGGACCCCGCTTGAGTTGATCTGGGCAGGAGAACGGCCGCTGGCGGGGAATATTGAGAAAAAAGCCCCCACCCCCGGTGTGTCTTTCGGAGAAAGCCGTGCAAAGGCGCAGGCGGGCGACCCCTTGGTGTGCCGCGAAAGGCACCATTCGGGCCTCCGTCCTAGAGGGGATCGTCGGTTTTCCGACGCTTTGACACCCCTCGGACCCCCATGCCGACGACCTTTCGACACCCAGCGCGACGGCCTTGGGGGGTGCCGGCAATTTGTGCCTGCATTTTAGGGCCTTGGCCCGAAAAATCGGGCTGGCACGATACCTGCTAAGTCATCTGCAACCAGACAAAGGACCAGCACGATGACGAAAGTTCACCTTCTCGACACCGCCCTGCCCCGCGCCGAGGGGCTTGCCGACCTGCTGGCACGCCGTCGTCTGACGGTGACCCGCGACAGCGCCGCCGGGAATGCGGCGGGGGCCGCGACGCTTGTCTGCGGCGGCGCGACCGAGACCGAGCTGGGCGGCACCCGCGGCCTGGTCGAGGCCGCCCGCGCCATGGGCGCCGGGCGTATCGCCGTGCTGACCGAGGCCGAAAGCTTCGCCGTGACCGAAGACCTGGGCGGCCGCCTGCTGCGCATCGCGCTGCCCGAAGCCCCCGCCGGGACCGCCGCGCTGTGCGCCGGGGCGCTGATGGCCGCCGCCGACCTGATCGCCGCGCCGATCACCACCATGGCCGCCGCCGATGCCGCGACGGGTCGGCTCCTGGACCTGGCCACGCGCGTCGCGCGGTTCGACGTGAGCGTCTTCATCAACGGCCCCACCGGGTCCGGCAAGGAGGTGCTGGCCCGCACGATCCACGCGCGCTCGACCCGCGCCGACAAGCCCTTCGTCGCCATCAACTGCGCCGCGATCCCCGAGAACATGCTCGAGGCGATCCTCTTCGGTCACGAGAAGGGCTCGTTCACCGGGGCGCAGGCGGCAAATGTCGGCATCCTGCGCGCGGCCGACGACGGCACGCTCCTGCTCGACGAGATCTCGGAAATGCCGCTGGGCCTTCAGGCCAAGCTGTTGCGCGTCCTGCAGGAGCGCGTCGTCACGCCGCTCGGCAGCCAGAAGGAAGTGGCCGTCGACATCCGCGTCATCGCCACCTCGAACCGCAACATGGAAGAGGAGGTCCGCGCGGGCCGCTTCCGCGAAGACCTGCTCTATCGCCTGAACGTCTTTCCGCTGGAGACCATGGCGCTGGCCGAGCGCCCCGACGACATCCCCGTGCTGGCCCAGGCGCTGCTGCGCCGCCACGCGGTGCCGGGCGCGCCGATGCCGCTTCTGGCGCCCGAGGCCTGCGACCTGCTGGCCGCGCATCACTGGCCGGGCAACGTGCGCGAGCTGGAGAACGTCATGCAGCGCGCCATCGTGCTCTGCGAGGGCGGCACCGTCACGCCCGAGCACATCATGCTGAGCGCGCGCGCCTCGCTCGCGGCACTGGCCGCGCAGGCCGCCTGAAGCCGGGGGGACGCGCATCATGTCGATCTCAGGGGTGAGCAGCGGGGCCGCGGTCGCCGCGGCGACGCAGACGCCCGATGTTCCGCGCCCGACCAGCGCCACGGGCGACCAGCCCGCGGGCTTCGCCGAGCGGATCGGCGACGCGCTGCGCACCGTGGCCAACGAACAGGCCGAGGCCGGGCGGATGCGCCGCGACTTCGAACTGGGGCGCACCGATGACCTCGCGGCGGTGATGGTGCAGCAGCAGGTCTCCTCGCTCGGCTTCGAGATGACGCTGCAGGTCCGCAACAAGGCGCTCGGCGCCTACCGCGACATCATGAACATGCCGGTCTGAGACCGGCCCCGCCCGCCAGAATGCAAGGACGACACGCATGAGCACTCCGACTGCACCCATGGCCACTGGCCAGCAACCCGGCGGCACCGGCCTGCAGGCGCGCGCCCGCGGGCTGTTGACGCAGATCGAGGGCCTGACCGCCCAGCCCGCCGCGCGCCGCGCCCTGCCCGCCATCGCCGTGCTGCTGATCGTGGCGCTGGGGCTGGTGCTGTATCTGGCCCTCAGCCCCGCGGACCGCGTGACGCTGCAGAACGGCCTGCCCGAGGCCGAGAAGGCCCGCGCGATGGAGCTTTTGCAGGCGCAGGGGTTCGACGCCCGGCTCGATCCCTCCAGCGGAGCCTTGACCGTGGGGGCCGCCGATTATCACCGCGCCCGCATGGCGCTGGCCGCCGAGGGCCTGCCGCAGGGCACGCCCGACGGGATGGACGCGATCACCGACATGCCGCTCGGCACCTCGCGCTCGGTCGAGGCCGCGCGGCTGCGGCGGATGCTGGAGCTGGACCTCGCCCGCTCCATCGCCGAGCTGCAGCCGGTGCGCGCCGCGCGCGTCCACCTCGCCCTGCCCGAGCGCAGCGCCTTCCTGCGCGACCGCGAACCGGCCAGCGCCTCGGTCGTGCTGCAGATGGCCCCCGGCATGGCGCTCAGCGCGCGGCAGGTGCAGGCGATCGTCGGGCTTGTCGCGGGCGCGGTGCCCGAGATGACGCCCGATGCCGTCTCGGTCGTGGACCAGGCCGGCCGCCTTCTGTCGACGCCCGACGCGGGCGGGGCCGCGGGCGATGTCTCGGACCAGATGCGCCAGCAGCGCGAGATGGAACAGATGCTGCGCGAGCGCGTGCTGGCGCTGGTGACGCCCATCGTGGGCGCGGGCAATGCCGCCGTCGAGGTGACGCTCGACATGGATTTCACCCGCGCCGAGGTGATGCGCGAGGATTTCCTGCCCGAGGCGACCGCGCTGCGCAGCGAACAGGGCACCTTCGACGGAGGCGCGGCCGGTGTCGCAAGGGGCATTCCCGGCGCGATCTCGAACGCGCCGCCGCCCGCAAGCGAACTGGTGCCGGTCCCCGAGCGCGACGCCGGGGCCGCCCCCGGCCAGGCCGGCGGAAGCTCCAGCTTCGTGCGCAACTACGAGGTCAGCCGCCAGGTCGAGACCCGCGTGATGCCCACCGCCACCGTGACCCGAATCAACGCCGCCGTCCTGCTGCGCGCGCCCGATGGCGACGGCAACGGCACCCCCGCCGAGATGGACCCGGCGCTGGTCGAGACCATCGCGGCGCTGTCGCGCACCGCCATCGGCTATGACGAGGACCGCGGCGACACCGTCACCGTCTCGGCCTCGCCCTTCGTCGCCGCCGAGGAGATCGCGGGCCCCTCGCTGATCGAGGCGGGCTGGCTGCAGACCCTCGGGCGGACGCTGGCGCAACTCGCCGTGCTGGCCATTCTCGTGCTGGGCGTGGTGCGCCCGCTGATCACGCGGCTTCTGCCGCAGGCCCCCTCCGGGCCCGCCGCGGCGGGGCTTGCGCCTCCGGGCTACGGCAACGCCATCGAGGTGGGCCAGGGCGAAAGCCTGTCGGGACTGCGCGCCCGCCTGCTGGGCGGCGAGGACGCCGGCTATGCCGATCTGCCCGAAAGCGGGTTGAGCTACGAGGAGAAGGCCACCGCGCTGCGCCACCTCGGCCAGACCGAGGCCGGCCGCATCGCCTCGGTCATCTCGGGGATGCTGGCCGAGGGTGAGGAGAGCCGCACATGAACGAGATCACCCCCCTTGCCGCCGGTGGCCCTGCCGCGCTTGGCCCGCCGGGCAGCCAGCCCGCCCTGCCCCGCAAGGGTGGCGCGCCCGCCCGGCTGACCCAGGTCGAGAAGGCCGCCGTCCTGCTGATGCTTTTCGGCGAGGAGGCCGCGGCCCAGATCCTCAAGTCGCTCTCGCCCGCCGAGGTGCAGACCGTGGGCGCGGCTATGTATGGCCTGTCAGGCGTCAGCCACGCCACCGTGAACGCCGTCCTCGAAGAGGTCTTCGACCTCATGGCCGTGCAATCGGGGCTTGGCGTGGGGGCCACGCAATTCGTGCGCTCGGTGCTGCACGAGGCGCTTGGCCCCTACAAGGCGCAATCGGTCCTCAGCCGCATCTCGCCCGCCTCGAGCGACCGCCCCATCGAGATCCTCGACTGGATGGACGCGCCCTCCATCGCCGAGCTGATCCTCGACGAGCATCCGCAGATCATCTCGCTGGTGGTCGCCGCACTGGAACCGGCCAAGGCCGCCGATGTGCTCAAGCTTCTGCCCGATACGATGCAGCCCGACATCATCGAGCGCATCGCCACCCTGAACACCGTGCAGCCCGAGGCGCTGCAGGATCTCGAGGACGTGATGCAGCGCAAGTTCAACGCCAACACCACCCTGCGCTCCAGCCAGATCGGCGGGACCAAGGCGGCGGCGCGTATCCTGAACTTTGCGCGGCAGGACATGGAGCAGCGCATCCTGCGCGAGATCCGCAAGGCCGACAAGGACCTGATGGAGGCGCTGCAGGACAACATGTTCGTCTTCGAGAACCTCGTGAAATCCGACGACCGCGCATTGCAGACCCTGCTGCGCGAAGTGGACAGCGAGCAGCTCATCCTCGCCCTCAAGGGGGCCGACGACGCAGTGCGCGCGCGGCTTCTGTCCTGCGTCTCGGCGCGGGCGGCGGCCAATATCCGCGACGAAATGGAGGCGATGGGCCCCGTTAAGCTCAGCATCGTGCAGGAGGCGCAGAAACAGATCATCGTCACCGCGCGTCGGCTGGCCGACGAGGACAAGATCACGCTGGCCGGCCGCGGCGGCGAGAAAATGGTCTGAGGCTGACCCATGCAGGACATGTCCCCGGAGGCGATCGACCACGAGGCGATCATGCGCATGATCCGCGAGGGCGCGGCCTTTCGCCCGGCTTCGCCGGTGGAACGGGTCGCGCCCGAGGCGCTTGCGCCGGGCTTTCGCGCCGTGCCCCCCGACGAGGTCGCGCGCCTGCCCGCGGAGCCGCAGGAGGCGGCCGGGCAGACGGCGAGCCAGACGGCGGCCCCGAGCGCGCCCGACGCGGGCGACGACGGCTTCCGCCC
>JAOARA010000104.1 GCA_025211115.1 Roseicyclus sp.
GCCTGTGCCTTGAGCCCGGCGTAATCGAGCCAGTCGCGGCCCGGAGCGCCGATCGCGCGCGCGCTGTCATCCTGCGCCGCGATCAGCGCGGCCAAAGGCTCGGTCATGGTTGACCAACCCACGTTCGACCGCTCTGCCCGGACGATACCGCCTATCTAGTCCCCCGGACGGCCAAGGCCAGCCGCGCGCGAAGCATTGTTGCACAATACACTGCAAGGATTGTCAATTGTTGCAAAGCATGCATCACTCGCCGCGACGATCCCGACCCCGGAGGCCCCCATGCATCTTGCCCGATTTCCCCGTGTCCACCTTGCCCATCTGCCCACCCCGCTGGAGCGGCTCGACCGGCTGACCGAGGCGCTGGGCGGGCCCGAGATCTGGATCAAGCGCGACGATTGCACCGGCATGTCGACGGGCGGCAACAAGACCCGCAAGCTGGAATTCCTGATGGCCGAGGCGATGGCGGACGGGGCCGACATGGTGATGACGCAGGGTGCCACCCAGTCGAACCACGCCCGCCAGACCGCGGGTTTCGCGGCGAAGCTGGGGATGGGCTGCCACATCCTTCTGGAGGATCGCACGGGCTACCAGGACCCCGATTACACGGAAAACGGCAACGTGCTGCTCGACCACCTGCACGGGGCCACGACCGAGCTGCATCCGGGCGGCACCGACATGCCCGCCGCGATGGAGGCCGCGGCCGAAGCCGAGCGCGCGAAGGGCCGCAAGGTCTATGTCATCCCCGGCGGCGGGTCGAACCCGACCGGGGCGCTGGGCTACGTGAACTGCGCGCTGGAGCTGCTGGCGCAGGCCAACGAGCGGGGGCTTGTCATCGACCGGCTGGTCCATGCGACGGGATCGTCGGGGACGCAGGCGGGGCTGGTGGCGGGGATGTGCGCGTTGAACGCGGGTATCCCGGTGCTGGGGATAGGCACCCGCGCCCCGCAGGAGAAGCAGGAGCAGATGGTCTACGACCTCGCCTGCCGCACGGCGGAGAAGCTGGGTTGCCCCGGTGTCGTCCGGCGCGAGGATGTGGTGGCCGACACGAATTACGTCGGCGCGGGCTACGGGCTGCCGCGCGAGGATACGCTCGAGGCGATCCGGATGTTCGCCGAACTGGAGGGCATTCTTCTCGACCCGGTCTATTCCGGCAAGGGGGCGGCGGGGCTGATCGACTGGTGTCTGAGCGGGCGCTTCAAGCCGGGCGAGCGGGTGGTCTTCCTGCACACCGGCGGCGCGGTGGGGCTCTTCGCCTACAAGGGGGCGCTGGCGCGGGGATGAGGACGGTCGGCATTCTCGGCGGCATGGGGCCGGAGGCGACGGTCCTGTTGATGCGCCGCATCATCGCCGCGGTGCCCGCGCGGGACGACGCGGACCATGTGCCGCTGATCGTGGATCAGAACAGCCAGGTGCCAAGCCGCATCGCCCATCTGATCGAGGGCACGGGGCCGGACCCCGCCCCGGTGCTGGCCGCCATGGCGCGGCGGCTGGAGGGGGCGGGGGCCGCGGCGCTGGCGATGCCCTGCAACACCGCCCACCACTACCTTGCCGCGATCCGCGGCGCGGTCTCGGTCCCCGTGCTCGACATGGTCGCGGCCTCGGCCCGCGCGGCGCGGGTGGCGGCGGGGCAGGGGGGCAAGATCGGTCTGCTGGCCTCGCCCGCGGTGGCGCAGGTGGGGCTGTTCGACCGCGCGCTGGCCGCCGAGGGGCTGGAGGTGGTCCACCCCGCCGACGGCGCGGCGCTGCTGGCGGCGATCCGGGCGATCAAGGCCGAGGGGCCGGTGCCCGAGGCGCGCGCCGTGCTGTTGCGGGCGTCCGAAGGGCTGGTGAAGACCGGGGCCGAGGTGCAGCTGATCGCCTGCACCGAGTTCTCGATCATCGCCGACGCGGTGGCGCCGGGGGTGCGGGGCATCGACACGCTGGACGTGCTGGTGCGCGAGATCCTCGAGGTCTCGAAAGGCCCGGCCTGAGCCCTCAGCCGCCCGGCGCCGGGCCGGTCGCATACATCGCTTCGGCGGATTGGCGCACCACCTCGGCCAGCTCGCGCAGGTCGCGGGCCAGCGGGTTGGTGCGCCGCCAGATCATCCCCACCGTCCGCACCGGTCGGCCCGTGTCGAAGCGTTGCACGGCGACCGGCGCGCCGCGGGTCTCGACGCCCACGGCCATCTCGGGGATCAGCGTCACGCCGATGCCCGCCCCCACCATCTGCACCAGCGTGGACAGCGACGAGCCATCCAGCCCCGCCCGCGGGCTGCCCGCGCGCAGGCCGCAGACCTCGAGCGCCTGGTCGCGGAAGCAATGCCCCTCTTCCAGCAGCAGAAGCTGCATGTCCGGCAGCGCCTCGGGCGCGGGGACGGGGGCCTCGGCCTCGGCCTCGGGGCGGACGAGGACGAAGCCCTCGGAAAACAGGGCGACCTCCTCGAGCGTCGGCTCGGAGACCGGCAGCGCCACGACGGCGGTGTCGAGCCGCCCGTCCATCAGCTCGGCGATCAGCCGTTCGGTCTGGGTCTCGCGGACCTGCAGGTCGACGCCGGGATAGCGCGCGGCAAGGTCGCGGATCATCCGCGGCAGCAGATAGGGCGCGATGGTGGGAATGATGCCCAGCCGCAGCCGCCCGCCGGGACCGTCGCGCCGGGCGCGGGCCAGATCCTCCAGCTCGTCCACGGCGCGCAGGATGTCGCGGGCGCGCGCCGCGATTTCCTCGCCGAAGGCGGTCAGCCGCACCTGCCGCGCGCCGCGCTCGAAGAGCCGTTGGCCGAGGCTCTCTTCCAACTCCCTGATCTGCATCGACAGCGCGGGCTGGGTGATCGAGCTTGCCTCGGCGGCGCGGCCGAAATGGCCGTGGCGGGCCAGAGCCTCGACATAGCGCAGCTGTTTGAGGGTGACGTTGTTCATAAGGTGAACTTATCATTACAATCAGAATATTCAACTTATCCTGATGCGTCCACTTTGCTAGAACGGTTCCAAGGTGCGGGGAATCGGCCGCTGCGGCCGCCCCGTTGGAAACGCCTTGCACGAGATATCCACCTGACAGCCGTTTGCACGGGAGAGAGACACGATGATGGACGGAGATGACAAGGCCATGGGCAAATGCCCGGTGATGCATGGCGCGATCACGAAGGCGGAGCAGGACGTGGCCTCCTGGTGGCCCAAGACGCTGAAGCTGGACATCCTGCACCAGCATGACACCAAGGTGTCGCCGCTGGGCGCGGATTTCGACTACCGCGAGGCGGTCAAGGGCCTCGATTTCGAGGCCGTGAAGGCCGACGTCAAGGCGCTCCTGACCGACAGCCAGGACTGGTGGCCGGCGGACTGGGGCCATTACGGCGGTCTGATGATCCGCCTGGCCTGGCACTCGGCCGGTTCCTACCGCCTGGCCGATGGCCGTGGCGGCGGCGGGCATGGCAACATCCGCTTCGCGCCGCTCAACAGCTGGCCTGACAACGGCAACCTCGACAAGGCCCGCCGCCTGCTGTGGCCGGTCAAGAAGAAGTACGGCAACGCGCTCAGCTGGGCCGACCTGATCCTGCTCGCGGGCAACATCGCCTATGAGGACATGGGTCTGAAGACCTATGGTTTCTCCTTCGGCCGCGAAGACATCTGGCACCCCGAGAAAGACACCTACTGGGGTGCCGAGATGGAATGGCTCGCGCCGTCCGACACGCGTTACGAAGACGTGATGAAGCCCGGCACGATGGAGAACCCGCTGGCCGCCGTGCAGATGGGCCTGATCTACGTGAACCCCGAGGGGGTGAACGGCCAGCCCGACCCGCTGGCGACCGCGGGCCAGGTGCGCGAGACCTTCGCGCGGATGGCGATGAACGACGAGGAAACCGCGGCGCTGACCTGCGGCGGTCACACCGTCGGCAAGGCGCATGGCAACGGCGACGCCGGTGCGCTGGGCGCCGAGCCCGAGGCGGGCGAGATCGAGAACCAGGGCTTCGGCTGGCTCAACCCGCATATGGACGGCAAGGCCACGAACGCCGTGACCTCCGGCATCGAGGGCGCGTGGACGACCCACCCGACCAAGTGGGACATGGGCTACTTCAAGCTCCTGTTCGGCTACGAGTGGGAACTGACCAAGTCGCCCGCGGGCGCATGGCAGTGGCGGCCCATCGACATCAAGGAAGAGGACATGCCGGTCGATCCCACCGATCCGACCAAGCGCGTCATGCCGATGATGACCGATGCCGACATGGCGATGAAGATGGACCCGGCCTATAACGCGATCTGTCAGAAGTTCATGGCCGATCCGGCCTATTTCGACGATTGCTTCGCGCGCGCCTGGTTCAAGCTGACCCACCGCGACCTCGGCCCCCGGACCCGCTACATCGGCCCGGATGCCCCTGCCGAAGACCTGATCTGGCAGGACCCGATCCCGGCGGGATCGACTTCCTACGACGTGGCCGCGCTCAAGGCCGATATCGCGGCCTCGGGTCTGTCGGTTGCCGACATGGTGGCGACGGCATGGGACAGCGCCCGCACCTTCCGCCAGTCGGACCTGCGCGGCGGTGCCAACGGTGCGCGCATCCGGCTTGCCCCCCAGAAGGACTGGGAAGGCAACGAGCCCGCGCGCCTCGCCTCGGTCCTGTCGGTGCTGGAGCCGCTGGCGGCAAAGCATGGCGCATCGGTGGCCGATACCATCGTGCTGGCCGGTAACGTCGGTGTCGAGCAAGCGGCCAAGGCCGCGGGCTTCGAGATCGAGGTGCCCTTCACGCCGGGTCGCGGCGATGCGACGGCCGAGCAGACCGACGCCGAGAGCTTCTCGGTGCTCGAGCCGCTGGCCGACGGGTTCCGCAACTGGATGAAGCAGGACTATGTCGTCGCCGCCGAAGAGCTGATGCTCGACCGGGCGCAGCTGCTGGGCCTGACCGGGCCGGAGATGACCGTGCTGCTCGGCGGGATGCGGGCGATGGGCACCAACCACGGCGGGACGGCGCATGGCGTCTTCACCGACCGGGCGGGCGCGCTGACGACCGACTTCTTCGTCAACCTGACCGACATGGCCTACAAGTGGGTGCCGAAGGGGTCGAACCTCTACGAGATCACCGACCGCAAGTCGGGCGAGGTGAAGTGGACGGCGACCCGCGTGGACCTGGTGTTCGGCTCGAACTCGATCCTGCGCGCCTATGCCGAGGTCTATGCCCAGGACGACGCGCCCGAGAAATTCGTGCGCGACTTCGCGGCGGCCTGGACCAAGGTCATGGAAAACGACCTGTTCTGATCGCTTGAGGGCAGGAGGGCGGGGCGCGCGCGCGTGCCCTGTCCAGGAAACGCGGACAGGCGGCCCGAGGGGACACCCTCGGGCCGTTTCGTGTTTCAGACGTCTTGCGCGCGGCGCAGGTGCGAGCGGCGCAGGACCGGTGGGCATTCCAGCCGGGCCGCGACCGGCGTCTCCTCGCCCGACAGGATGCGCGCGGCGCACCATTGGCCCATTTCGCGGTGCGGCAGCAGCACGGTGGACAGCGGCGGGTTCAGGTGCTGGGCGATCTCCTGGTCGTCGTAACCCATCACGGCGATGGTCTCGCCCACGGCTTCGCCGCGTTCCTTGAGCGCCTCGTAACAGCCCACGGCCATCAGGTCGTTGGCGCAGAAGATCGCGTCGGGCCGGGTGCGGTCGAGCAGCCGGTGGGTGGCGGCATGGCCGCCCGAGGGCAGGAAGTTGCCCGCCTCGATCAGCGACGGGTCGATGGTCAGGCCGGCGGCGCGCAGCGCGCGTTCGTAGCCCTCCATCCGCTGGTCCGAGGCGTCCATCCAGGGCTCGCCCGCGATGAA
This sequence comes from Roseicyclus sp., assembly GCA_025211115.1. Lineage (GTDB taxonomy): Bacteria > Pseudomonadota > Alphaproteobacteria > Rhodobacterales > Rhodobacteraceae > Roseicyclus. Next base: position 5,776 of record JAOARA010000104.1, read on the forward strand.
GGCGATGCGCCGGTGCCCGGCGTCCAGCAGGGCGCGGGTGGCGGCCTCGCCGCCGCGGCGCTCGGCGGGCACGACCGAGGCGAAGCGTCCCTCGCCGTCGTAGCAGTTGAGCAGAACCGCGCGGTGGCGCGACAGAGCATCGGGCGGGGTCACCCGCCGCGTCAGGATCGAGGCGTAGATCACCCCCTCGACCCGGTCGGCGGCCCATTTGCGCAGCACCGCGGCCTCGTATCCGCGGTCGCCGCCGGTCATCACCACCTCGGCCAGAACGCCGGCCTTCCACGCCTCTTCCTGCAACCCCTCGATCGAGATCGCGGCGAAGGGGCTGGTGGCGATTTCGTCGACCATGACGCCGATCACGCGGCTGCCCGAGCCCTTGGCCGGCCGCCCCGCGCCGCGCGGGCGGTAGCCGAGATCGGCCACGGCCTTGAGCACGCGGCGGCGGGTTTCGGCGCTGATGCGCATGTCCTCGTTGCCGTTCAGCACGAAGGAGACGGTGGATTGCGACACGCCCGCCTGAAGCGCGACCTCCTTCATCGTGACCCGGCCCTGTGTCCGGTCTTCCGCGTCGTCCATGCGCCCTCGCAAAGCCTTGCCCGCGGGTTGCGGGGGTGCTGCTAATAAATATTGCTAATATTTTTATCACAAGCCAGAATGCAGCATGGAATCGGGGCGTCGGGGAGGGCGGACCAGGTGGCGAAGGGCAGGCACAGGGCGCGGGGATTGACCGAGGGGCAGGCTGCCGCGGTGCTGCTTCTGCCGTTCCTCGCGGTCTATGGCGCGTTCCTTGTCTACCCGTTCCTGAACGGGGTCTGGATCAGCCTGCACGACTGGAACCTGCTTGCCGTCGCCTTCAACCCCGACGCGCGGGAGTTCATCGGGGCCGAGAATTACATCCGCACGCTCTGGGGGCGGAACATCGAATGGGGCCTCTTTGCCAGCCCGGTCATGCAAACCGGTGGTGTCCTCGGGATCGGGCTGGCCTTTTTCGGATATCGCAGCGGGCGGCTGACACGGGCCACGGCGCTGGCGCTGGGGATCGCGGGGGCGCTCTTCGTCCTGATGCCCGGTTTCCATCCGGGCGAGGACGGGCGCTGGTATGACCGCCGCTTCTGGCCGACGGTGGGCAACACGATCACCTTCGTCGCGCTGGCGGTGCCCGGCGTCACGCTCACCGCGCTGATCCTTGCCGCGGCACTCGATGGCGAGACGCGGGCCAAGGCCGTGCTGCGCACGGTGTTTTTCCTGAGCCAGGTGCTGTCGGTGACGGTGGTCACGCTGATCTGGCAGATCATGTTCTCGCCCCGCCAGGGGCTGATCGCCAATGTCGCGCAGGCGCTGGGCGGCTCGCCCATCGTCTGGCTGACCGACCAGCAGCTTGCCATGGTGGCCATCGTCATCACAACGATCTGGTGGTCGCTGGGGATCGCCATGATCCTGTTTCTCGCGGGCATCCAGGATATCTCGAAAGACATCTACGAGGCCGCCGCCATCGACAACGCGCGTGGCATCCGCGCCTTCTGGTACATCACCCTGCCGAACCTGAAGCGGACGATAACGCTCGTGGTCGTGCTCCAGATCATCCTGCATTTCCAGGTCTTCGGGCAGGCGCACCTGATGACGCAGGGCGGGCCGAACGACAGCACGCAGGTGCTGGTGCGCTACATCTACCAGACCGCCTTCCGCGACAGCGAGCTGGGCAAGGCAAGCGCCATGGCGGTTGTCCTGTTCCTCATCATGGGGGCGTTTTCGCTGGTGCAGTTCATCCTTGGCCGCGAGGGGGACGAGCGATGAACCGCGGCTATTACTGGCTGATCACGGCGCTGTCGATCCCGGCCTTCCTGTGGCTGATCCCGACGCTCTGGATGGTGTCGCTCTCGTTCCAGCCCAACGAGGTGCTGGCGCGCACGACCTCGACCACCGCCTTCGGGCTGATCCCCGTGCCCTTCACCGCCGAAAATTACGCAGCGCTCTTCAGCTTCGGGCAGACGCCGATGTGGTTTCTCAACTCGGCCATCGTGGCGCTGGGGATGACGCTGGGGGTGCTGGCCGTCTCGACCACCGCGGGCTACGCGCTGGCGCGGCTGGAGTTTCCCTTCAAGCGCGCGATCCTGGTTCTCTGCCTTGTCGGGCTGATGGTGCCCGAACAGGCGGTCTTCATCCCGCTTTACACGATGTTCGCCGACCTGGGTTGGCACAACAGCTATCACGCGCTGATCCTGCCGCGCATGGCCGTGCCCATCGGCGTCTTCCTGATGATGCAGTTCTTCAAGTCGATCCCGAAGGACATCGAGGAAGCCGCCCGCATCGACGGCGTCGGCTGGCTGCAGATCTTCTGGCACATCATGCTGCCGCTCGCGCGGCCCGCGATGATGACGCTGGCGATCCTGACCTTTCTCTACGCCTGGAACGATTACCTCTGGCCGCTGGTCTCGGCGCGCGAGCCCGAGCGCTTCACGATCACGCTGGGGCTTGCCTCGATCCAGTCGAATTTCGCGCAATCCGAGGGGCTGGGCCGCGTCATGGCCTCGGGCGTCATCGCGTCCCTGCCCGTCGTGATCCTGTTCCTGATGTTCCAACGCCACGTGGTCCGGGCCATGACGGCCGGCGGCACAAAGGGCTGAACCGGGGCCGCACTGGCCCCAATCCAAGGGAGGAAAGACATGAAACATGTTCTGATCGGCACCGCGCTGGCCGCCACGGCGGTCACGGGGGCCACCGCGCAGGAGGTGACGCTGGGCCGCTTCTTCGGCGCCTGCGAGGATGCGGGCACCGACACGACCGCCAGCGTGGGCGAGGCCTGCATCATCCAGTCCATCATCAACGCCGCCGACGCGGAGCTTGACGGCATCACGGTCACCACGCTGCCGACCGACTGGGGCAACTACTATGACCAGGTCATCGCCGCCTACGCGGGCGGCGAGCCGCCGGATGTGCATGTCATGCACCGCCACCGGGTGCAGCAATTCGCGGGCCTCGGCGCGCTGGCCGAGCTGTCGGGCGACCTGGAGGCCGCGGGCATCGACGTGTCCGACTGGGCGCCGGCCGCGCTGGACGCGGTCAGCTACGAGGGCGGCATCTACGGCGTGCCGATGGATTTCCACGCCAACCTCTGGCACGTCAACATGGAGATCATGGAGGCCGCGGGCCTTGTCGCCGAGGATGGCAGCCCGATCCTGCCCTCCTCGCCCGAGGAGCTTCTGGCACATGCCGCCATGGTCGAAGAGGCCACCGGCCACGACTATCTCGCCGCCGATTTCGCGCAGTTTCCCATCGGCGTGCGCCTCGTGCTGTCGCTGATGTGGCAGCAGGGCGAGAACATCTTCACCGAGGACGGCACCGCCACCATCGACACCGAGGCCGCGCGCAACGCCGTCACCACGATCACGCAGCTCTTCGACGCGGGCCATGCGGACCCGCAGCTGAACTACGCCGACAGCCAGCAGGCGTTCCTGAACGGCGAGGCGGCAGTGCTGGTCAACGGCACCTGGGTGGTCGATTTCTACAGCGCCGAGGCCGCGAACCCCGACGTGGCGCTGTCGGATTACTACGTCGCCGATTTCCCGACCCTCTTCGCCGAGGGCGCGACCTGGGCCGACAGCCACATGTGGGCGATCCCCGCCTCGCTCCAGCGTGACGACCCCGAGACCTATGCCGCAGCACTTCAGGTCCTGGCCTTCATCAACGCCCATAACATCGACTGGGCGCGGACCGGGCACATGGCCGTGCGCAACTCGGTCCTGGCCTCCGAGGCCTATGCCGCGCTTCCGCACCGCGACGAGTATACCGGCACCGCATCCATCGCCCGCGACACGCCCGCCGCCGAGAATTACGGCGCGATCCAGGACGTGCTGAACCGCGAGCTGCAAGCGATCTGGCTGACCGGCAAGCCCGTGGGCGACGCGCTCTCGGATGCCGAGCTGGAGGTGCAGGACCTTCTGGACGGCTGAGGCCGTTTCCCCATCGGCCGGGTGTCGCGCCCGGCCGGTGCCCCCTTCGCACGACAAGATCCCGAGACATGACGGAAGGCGCAGAATGACCCGTTGGACCGAAGCGGAGGCCATGGCCTGGTGGCGCGCACGCGACTGGGTGTGCGGCTTCAACTTCCTGCCCTCGACGGCGGTGAACTTCCTCGAGATGTGGCACCGCGACAGTTTCGACGCCGCCACCATCGAGCGCGAACTGGGCTGGGCGGCCGAGCTGGGCTTCAACGCCTTTCGCATCAACCTCCACTACCTCGTCTGGAAGCACGACCGCGACGGGCTGCTCGACCGGCTCGACCGGGTGATGGGCATGGCCGCGGCCCGTGGCATCGACACGATCCCCGTCCTCTTCGACGATTGCGGCTTCGGCGGGGTCGAACCGGTCTACGGGCCGCAGCCCGACCCGATCCCCGCCGTCCACAACAGCCGCGCGGTGGCCAGCCCCGGCCGCGCCATGCTGCTGGCGGGCGCGGAAACGGACGGCTTCCACCGCTATGTCGCCGACATCGTCGGCCGCTTCCGCGATGACCGCAGGGTGCTGTTCTGGGATCTCTACAACGAGCCCGGCAACCGCATGGTCTTCGCCCCCGGCGGCGCCGCGCTCTACGAGCCGGACTTCTCGGCGCAAAGCCTTGCCCTGATGGAGGCGAGCTTCGAGCTGGCCCGCGCCTGCGCGCCCGAGCAGCCCCTGACCGTGGGCGCCTGGAGCACGCCCGTCGCAGGCGTGACCGAGGCCGCCTACGAGACGCCCATCGACAGCACGGCGCTGGCGCTCTCGGATATCGTCACCTTCCACGCCTATCTCGCCACCGACAAGGTGGACGCGATCATCACGGCACTGGCCGCAAGGGGCCGCCCGATGCTCTGCACCGAATGGATGGCGCGCCCGGTGGGCAGCCGCATCGCCGACCAGCTCACGCTCTTCCGCGACCGCGGCGTGGGTTGCGTGCAATGGGGGCTGGTGCAGGGGCGCACCCAGACCTGGCTCCCCTGGCCCGAAGATCTCGTGGCCGCCCATGGCGGCGATGCCGACCGCTCGGTCTGGTTTCACGACATCCTCGACGCCGCGGGCAATCCCTATGATCCCGCCGAGGTCGCGGCGCTCAGGCTCTGCACCGCGGGATAGCGGCGCGACATCCCCCCGGCTATCCCGAAGGGCTTCACCGGGGAGGATGTGCATCTCCATCCGCGGTCATCGGCATGGCTGCCTGTCCCGCGGGGTGAGCCTTGCACCGAAGTCTTGAGGAAAGGTGAACGCCCGTCGCATCTTCATCCCCCAAATATGGCCGCCGGAGGCTCCCGCAGCCTGCCGGATGCACAGGCCTGCGCAGGAAGGGGACCGCCCTCGACACCGGGCGCCGCGAAACGCGCGTTTCGCGCCGGGTCGGCGCGCGACGCGCGGCGAAACGGCCGCCGCCCCTCTCCTGCGCGACAGGCTCTAGCCAAGCGTCGCCAGCCGCGCCTCCTGCCGGGCGATCAGCGCCTCGGTCTCGGCGATGGTCGCCGCCGAGAGTGCCGGGCCGGGCCGCCGCACGGTCGCATGGGCAATCGCACCGCGCCGGGCAAGCGTGTGTTTCCGGATCGCCAAGCCCAGCCCCGGCTGGCTCTCGTAGCGGATGAGCGGCAGGTAGGCGTCGAAGAGGTCGCGCGCGCGCGCCTCGTCGCCCGCCTGCATCAGGCGCACCACCTCGGCCATCATCTCGGGGTAGGCGAAGCCGGTCATCGCGCCATCGGCCCCCCTCAGCATCTCCTCGAGCAGGAACAGCCCCCCGTTGCCGCACAGGATCGAGACCCGCCGCGCGCCCTCGGCCTCCATCCGCCTGAGCGCGCCGATCTTCTCCAGCCCCGGCCAATCCTCGTGCTTGAGCATCACGCAGGTCGGGCAGGCATCGAAGATGCGGCGCAGCACCTTCGGCGTGATCTGCACGTTGGTCACCAGCGGGAAATCCTGCAGCACCCAGGGGATCTCCCCCAGCGCGTCGGCGACCATCTCGAAATAGCCGATGATCTGCTCGTCCGTCCTCAGCCCCGCGGTCGGCGCGATCATGACGCCCGCGGCCCCGCGGTCCATCGCGGCCTTGGCCATCGTGGTCACCGCGGCAAGGCCGGGGGCCGAGACGCCGACGACGACCGGAACCGTCGCCCGCGCGGTCACTCGGTCGATGACGATCCGGCTTTCCTTGTCGGACAGCTTGCCCGCCTCGCCCATCATGCCGAGGATCGTAAGGCCGGTCGCGCCCTTCTCCTCGTAGAACTCGACCATCCGGTCGAGGCTTTCGGGGTCGAGCGATCCATCCGGCAGAAAGGGCGTGGCGGCGATGGTAAAGACGCCGCGGGCGGTTGCGTCGAGCAGCACGGGTTTGGGCATGTCAGCCTCCTCCGGGTCTGTGGGTCTGGGCGAGCGCGATGCGCCCCTGCAGCATGGAAACGGCGGCCTGGCAGGGGTCGATGACGGGGATATTCAGCGCCTGTTCCAGCGTCGCGCGGTAGCGCGCCATGCCCGCGCAGCCGAGGATCAGCACCTCGGCCCCGTCACTGTCGCGCAGGGCGCGGCCGGTCTCGACCAGGCGGGTTTGCGTGGCGTCCGGGTCGGCCAGCGCGGCCACGCCGAGGTTCAGGGCGCGGTCGCCCGCAAGCCGGTCCAGCACCCCCATCGCGCCCAGGCTGCGCAGGTGGCGCGGGATCGAGGCGGGCAGGATCGCGATGATGCCGAAGCGCTGGCCCAGCGTCAGCGCGGTCGCAACGGCGGCCTCCTGGATGCCGAGGACGGGCTTCGCCGTCCGGTCGCGCAGCGCATGGACGCCGGGGTCGCCGAAACAGGCGACGACATAGCCCGCGGCCTCCGGCTCCAGCCGGGCGGCCAGCGCCAGCATCGGCGCGATGATCTCGTCGGCCTGCGCCTGGCTCTCGATGCCGGGCGGCCCCTCGGCCAGCGTCAGGCAGGTGACCGGCGCGGGCAGGTTGCGCAGGGGGGCGATGGCCTCGGCGATGCCCTCGGTCACGGTGTCGGATGAATTGGGGTTGATGACGAACAGCGTGCCGGTCATCGCGTCGCCTGCTGGATCTCGACCTGGTAGCCCTCGGGGTCGCGGAAGACGAAGGCGCGGATGCCGATCTTGTCATTTTCGAACATCCGCGACAGGCCGTCGACCGCCTGATCGGCCAGGTAGGCGTGCCATGCCTCCACATTCTCGACCCGGATGCAGACCTGCACGCATTTCTCGGGCTGCCAGTCGTTCATGCCCTTGGCCTCGTCCACCAGCCCCAGATGCGCGTTCGGCGCGATCTGCATGATCTTGGCGAGGTCGCCCTGGTCGATGGCGAGCGGAAAGCCCATCACGTCGCGGTAGAAGGCAAAGGCGCGGGGCAGGTCGCGGTAGTAGAGAAAGGTGATCGCCAGCACGTTGGGCGCTGTGGGTCTGTCGGTCATCGGCTCGTTCCCATGATGTCGGCGGGCCGCGTGCCGATGCCCGCGCGCATCAGCCAGCGCCCCGCGCCGGGTTGGCCGAGATAGTCGCCTTCGCGCATCACCGCCTGCCCGCGCAGGTAGGTGGCGACGGGCCAGCCGGTGACGGTTGTGCCCTCCCAGGGGTTGTAGCCCACGTTGTCATGCAGGTCGTCCGCCCCGTAGGTCACGGCGCGGCCCATGTCCCAGAGCACGAGATCGGCGTCGTATCCCGGGGCGATACGCCCCTTGCCGGGCAGGCCATAAAGTGCCGCGGGGGCCTCGGCGGTCAACCGGGCAAAGCCCGCGGGGCCAAGCCGCCCGCCGCTCACCATCGCGTCGAACATGAGCGGCAGGCGCGGCTCGAGCCCCGGCATGCCGTTGGCGATGGCGGGGAAGGGCGCGTCGCGCCCGTTCGAGAACTTGCCCGTTTCGTCGAACCGGTAGGGCGCGTGATCCGAGGACACGATTTGCAGGTGCCCCGCCGCCAGCCCGGCCCAGAGCGCGGCCTGATCGGCCTTGGTCCTTTGAGGGGGCGAGCACATCCATTTCGCGCCCTCCGTGCCGGGGCGGTCCAGAACGTCTTCCGTCTGGAACAGGTAATGCGGGCAGGTCTCGGCCCAGATCGGCGCGCCGCGGGCGCGGGCGGCGGCGATCTCGGCCACGGCTTCCGCCGTCGAGACGTGGAAGATCATCACCGGCGCGCGCGTCACCTCGGCGAGGCGACACATGCGCGCGACCGCCTCGATCTCGGCCTCGCGCGGGCGGGAGGCGGCGTGGTCGATGGGCCGCGTGCGCCCCTCGGCCAGAAGCCGCGCGCGCGCCGCGCCGATGATCGCGTCATTCTCGGCGTGGATGCAGGTCAGCGCACCGGCCTCGCCCGCGATGCGCAGGATCCCGAGGATGTCGGCATCTTCCAGCTTGATGTTATAGGTCGTGAAAACCTTGATCGAGCGGTGGCCTGCGGCGATCAGCGCGCGCAGGTCGTCCTCGAACGCGGGGACGGAGGGGTCGCTGACCGAGATGTGAAAGGCATGGTCCACCGCCGCGCCGCGCGCCGCGCGGGTGGCGTAATCGGCGACCGCATCGCTGAGCCGCTGCCCCTTGGCCTGCGCGGCGAAGGAGATCACGCTCGTGGTGCCGCCCATCGCGGCCGAGCGCGTCGCGGTCTCGAACGTATCGGCGTTCATCAGGCCCATGCCCGACATCTGCTCGATATGGCAATGCGGATCGACGCCGCCGGGGGTGGCCAGAAGCCCCTCGGCCCTGACCACCTCGGCCCCGTCGAACCCGTGGCCAAGCGCCGCGATGCGGCCTTCGGTGATGCCGATGTCGGCCTCGACCACCGCGCCGCCGGTCACGACGCGCCCGCCCCGGATCACCAGATCATGTCCCATGCGCACCCCCTGTCGGGGCGTGAGCATGGGGCAGAGCCAAAGACCTGTCCAGAGCGGCCCTCAGCCCTCGATCAGGCTTCGATCAGTGCCCGCATCTCGGCCAGTTTCGTGGCCACCAGCTCGGGCTTGCCGCGCGCCTCGATGTTCAGCCGCAAAAGCGGCTCGGTGTTCGAGGCGCGCAGGTTGAAGCGCCAGTCGCCGAAGGAGAGCGACAGCCCGTCGGTCTCGTCCCGCGTCTCGGCCTTGGGGCCGTATTCCGCCTCGATGGCCGCGATGACGGCGGCTTGCTCGCCCACGCGGAAATTCACCTCGCCCGAGGAAGGGTAGGCGGCGCGCCGTTCGGCCAGCAGGTCCTTCAGGCTTTCGCCCCGGCGGCAGACCAGCTCGATCATCAGCAGCATCGGGATCATGCCGCTGTCGCAGGCCATGAAATCGCGGAAATAGTGATGCGCCGACATCTCGCCGCCATAGACCGCGCCGGTTTCGCGCATCGCCTGCTTGATGAAGGAATGGCCGCATTTCGACTGGATCGCCTCGCCGCCCATCTGCGCCACCACCTCTTGCGTGGCCCAGACGACGCGGGGGTCGTGGATGATCTTCTGCCCCGGTTCCTTGGCAAGAAACGCCTCGGCCAGCAGGCCCACGACATATTCGCCGGGCACGAAGCCGCCCTCGTGATCGAAGAAGAAGCAACGGTCGAAATCGCCGTCCCAAGCGACGCCCATGTCCGCGCCGTGGTCCTTCACGGGGTCGGCGGTCAGATGCTGGTTCTCGTCCAGAAGCGGGTTGGGAATGCCCGCGGGAAAGCTGCCGTCGGGGTCGTGGTAGACGCGGACGAACTCGATCGGCGCGCCCGCCTGCGCCATGGCGTCCGCCAGCGCGTCGAAGCTGGGCCCGGCCGCGCCGTGGCCCGCGTTGACCAGCACCTTGAGCGGCGTCAGCGCCGCGACATCGACGAATTCCATCAGCTTGGCGACATAGGCCGCGCGCGTGCCGCTTGCGTCGGTCACATGGCCCCCTGCCACCTCGGCGGCGAAGTCGCCGCTTTCGGCCAGCGCCTTGATCGCATCCATCCCGTCGGCCGCCCCGATGGGGGCCGATCCGGCCTGCACCATCTTCATCCCGTTGTAATCCATGGGATTATGGCTCGCCGTGACGCAGATGCCGCCATCCGCGCCAAGATGGGTGACGGCAAAATAGGTCTCCTCCGTCCCCGACAGGCCAAGGTCCAGCACCTCGACCCCCGCCGCCATCAGCCCGCGCGCCACCGCGCCCGCCAGCGCCTCGGAGGTCGGGCGAACGTCGCGGCCCAGCACCACGCGGCTTGCGCCCATCACCTCGGCGAAGGCGCGGCCGATGCGATAGGCGATCTCTTCGTTCAGCTCGTCGCCGAGGCGGCCGCGTATGTCATAGGCCTTGAAACAGGTGAGCGGGGGAAGCGGTGTCATCTGGAATATGTCCCTGTGGGTTCCGGCTGTGCGCCAAGACCTACCCCATCGCGCGCCATTCGCAAAGCGGGGTGGCCGCACGGCATTGGCGCGGGCCGCGACCGCGCTAGAATTCAGCTCATGTTGATCGTGACCGATGCGACCATCGCCAACCGCGGGGTGCTGGAAACCCGCAGCCTGCCGAAGAAGTTTCTCGGCCGGGTGCAGCTGCTGCCGCGCCGTGGCGGGCTGCGCCTTTGGGCGCGGCTGATCGTGGAAATCCAGATCCTGCGCTATCTCTCGGCGCTGTTGCCTTTCGTGGCGATCCCGCTGATGTCGCGCGACCTGGCGCTTCCGGTGACGCAGGCACCGCTGGCGATGCTGATCGTCATCGCCTTCGTCGAGATGAAGGTGCTGCGCCTGTCCAAGGCGGGGCGCGCCCGCGCCGTCGACGCGGACGAGGCCGCCCGTCGCCTCGCTGCGCTCGCCTTTCGCGCGCGCGCCACCCTGCGCCGCATCGCCGCCCGCCACGAGATCGCCGAGGGCGCTTTGCGGTTGGTGATCGAGCAATCGGAACTGGCGCGCATCGCGCCCCTGACGCTGGTATCGGTGCAGACCGACCAGCCCGCCCCGCGCCTCTTGTCGCTGGACGAGGGCGACCGCGCGATCCTGCGCGACGGGATCTTCGACGCCGAGCTGACCGAGCGCGACCTGCTTGCCGTCAATCACCGAGACGACCTCTATATCCGCGACATCGCGCAGGAGGCGCGCGCGGTTTCGGCCCATGCGCGGCTGGCCGCGGCGCTGGAGAAACGGCAGGCCGCAGGATGAGCGTGAACGCGACGACGGTCTCGGCAGGCGAGGCGCTGCGCGTGCTGGAGGCGGGCTGGGCCGCGCAGAAGGCCGGGGGGCTGACCGCCAGCTGGATGCTGCACGGGCGGCCCGGCGTCGGGAAAACCGAGCTGGTCCAGACCCTTGCGGGGCGCATCGGGGCCGAGCTGTTCGACCTGCGCCTGACCACGATTGAGCCGCAGGACCTGCGCGGTTTGCCTTATTTCGACCACGAGGCCGCGAAAACCGTCTGGTATCGCCCCGAGGATCTGCCCGACACGGACGCGCCCGCGATCCTGTTCCTGGACGAGCTGACCGCCGCGGCCCCCGCGCTGCAACCCACCGTCTACGGGCTGTTGCAGGAGCGGCGCGTGGGCCGCCACCGGCTGCCCGACAGCGTGATGGTGGTGGCCGCGGGCAACCGGGTCGAGGACGGGGCGATTGCCTATGACATGGGCACGGCCCTGTCGGACCGGCTGATCCACATGATCGTGCAGGCCGCGCCCGAGGATTGGCTGAAACACTACGCCGTGCCCGCGGGCATTCACCCCGCCGTTGCGGCCTTTATCCGCACGCGGCCCGACCTGCTGGAAACCACCGAGGACGCGCTGCGCCGTGGCCAGATGATCGCCTGCACCCCGCGCAGCTGGACGCGCGTGAGCCGGATCATGGAGACGGTCCCCGACCGCGCCACCCGCGCCGTGATGATCGCGGGCACCGTGGGCGAGGCCGCGGCGGCCGAGTTCGCGCTTCTCGCCGACGAGATCGCGGCGACGGTGCAGTTGACCGAGATGCTGGCGACCCCGCGCCGGGAGCGCGCGGCGCTCTACCCGAAGACGCTGCACGGGTTGACCGCGATGATCTACGGCTTGGTCGGGGCGTCCACGCGGGCGAACTTATCCACAGGGATCGAGATTCTCGCGGATCTTCGCGGGCTTGGCGGGCAAGGCTACGGTGGATTACCTGTGAGTGAATTGGCGAGCTTCGGCTTCGAGCTGCTGATCGGCCGCGCCTTGGAGCAGGGCTGGGAAGAGGTCTTCGCGGACAGCCCCGACTACGCCGCCTATGCCGCCGAGCGGCAGGCCGCGGGCCTTCCGTGACCGGTCATTCCGCCCGCGCGGCCCGCGCGCTCGCCCATCTGGGCGAGGTCGACCCGGCGCTCGCGGTCTTGTCGCTCTGGTGCCGCCACCGAGACGGGCCGGGGGCCACGCGCACCGATGGCGACATCATCAGCTACGGGCCCGGTTTCGACACGCTGGGCCTGCCCGAACAGGTGGGGCTTGTGGCCCATCACGTCCTCCATGTCGCGCTGCGCCATTCCGACCGGCAGGCGGCGCTGGCCGAGCGGCTGGGTGACGGGTTCGACGCCTCGCTTTTCGGGCTGGCCGCCGACGGGATCATCAACGAGACGCTGATCCTTGCCGGTCACGCCCTGCCGCGGCCCGCGGTGACGTTGACAGAGTTGCTGGAGGAGGCGGGCAAGCCCGCGAAATCGCCGGTCGATGCGCTGGAACGCTGGGATGCCGACCGGCTCGCCATGGCGCTGCACCGCGACAAGCGGTTGGCCGAGAAGCTGCGCGAATGGGGCGCAACCCGCGGATTTGCAACGGATCTCGGTCTCGGGGAACCCGACGAGGAGGGCGAGAGCCAATCCGCCGCCGATTGGCGCAACCAGATCCTGCGCGCGCTCGAGGCCGGGCGCAAGGCAGGCTCCGGCATTGGCCGCCTCGGTGCGATCCTCGCCGACCTCGCCCCGCCGCAGGTGCCGTGGGAGCTGCAGCTGCGCGGGCTGCTGACAAAGGCGCTGACCGAGCGGCCGCACCGCAGCTGGCGCCGCCCCTTGGGGCGCTGGGTCGCGCAGATGGCCGCCGCCGAGGCCACGGGCGGCCCCGCGCCGGTCTATGAGCCGGGGCGCGCGCGGATGGATATGCGGCCGCGGCTGGTGGTGGGGCTTGATACGTCTTCGTCGGTTGACGCGCAGACGCTGCGCCTTTTCACCGCCGAGGCCGAGGGGATCGCGCGCCGCAGCGGGGCCGAGGTGCATCTGATGGCCTTCGACGAGGCGGTCTTCCGCGAGGAGCGGCTCGACCCCGCCGGATGGCAGGGGTTGCGCGATGCCGAGTTTCGCACCGGGGGAGGCACGGAGTACGGCGATCTCTTCGACAAGGCGGGACGCCGCGACCCGTCGATGTTGGTCATCCTGACCGACCTCGACGCGCGCCTGCCGCCCGCGCCGCCCTTCCCGGTGCTCTGGGCCGTGCCCCGTGCGGTCGAGGCAGCCGGTTTCGGCCGGGTGCTCGTGATCGGCGAGGGCTGACGTTTTCCTCGAGGAAAACGTTGGGAAAACTGCAGTTTTCCCAACGCAAAACTGCAGTTTTGCGCCTACTCCGCCGCCCGCGCCTGCGCGGCGCTTTCGCGTTGGGCGCTCTGCCAGTCGGGCGCGATCCAGGGCTCGAGGTTCTCGCGCGGGAGCATCCCGCGGCCGAGGATGTGGTCGGCGGCCTTCTCGCCCACCATGATCGAGGGCGCGTTGAGATTTCCGTTCGGAATCAAAGGGAAGACCGAGCTGTCGGCCAGCCGCAGCCCCTCCACCCCGATCACGCGCGCCTCCGGGTCCACGACCGCCATCGGGTCATCCGCCCGCCCCATCTTGCAGGTGCCGCAGGGGTGATAGGCGCTTTCGGCGTGTTCGCGGATGACGGCGTCCAGCTCCGCATCCGTCTGCGCTGCACCGGGCTGGATTTCATGATCCACGAAACCCGCGATCGGGTCGGTGGCGAAGATCTCCCGCGTGAGGCGGATGGCGCGGCGAAACTCTTCCCAATCAGAGGGTTGCGACATGTAGTTGAACAAGATGCGCGGCGCATCGGCGGGGTCGGCGGAACGCAGCGTCACCGCGCCCCGGCTTTTCGAGCGCATCGGGCCGACATGCGCCTGGAACCCGTGGCCCTCTGCCGCGGTCTTGCCGTCGTAGCGCACGGCGATGGGCAGGAAATGGAACTGGATGTCGGGATAGTCGATACCGGCGCGCGACCGGATGAAGCCGCAGGCTTCGAAATTGTTGGACGCGCCCAGCCCCTTGCGGGTGAAGAGCCATTGCGCCCCCACCAGCGCCTTGCCCCAGAGCGACCAGTAGGGCGCAAGGCTGACCGGTTTGGTCGAGGCGTATTGGACGTAAAGCTCGAGGTGGTCCTGCAGGTTCTGCCCCACGCCAACACGGTCGGCCACCACGGGAATCCCGTTTTCCGCCAGATGCTTGCCCGGCCCAATTCCACTAAGCATGAGAATTTTAGGCGAATTGATCGCACCGGCGGCCAGCACCACCTCGGCGTTGGCACGGATCAAGCGACCGCCCGCCAGCCGCACGCCCACGGCGCGGCCCTCTTCGATCTCGATGCGCTCGACCAGCCCGCGCGCCATGGTGCAGCGCCCGGTTTTCAGCGCGGGCCGCAGGTAGGCCTTGGCCGCCGACCAGCGTTCGCCCTGCCAGACCGTCATCTCGAAGGCGCCGAAGCCCTCCTGCCGCTGGCCGTTGTAATCCTCGGTCGCGCCATAGCCCGCATTGGCGCCGCTTTCGATAAAGGCTTGGAACAGCGGGTTTTTCCGCGGTCCCCGCGTGATGTGAAGCGGCCCGTCATGGCCGCGGAAGGCCGGGTCGCCCGCGTCGCCGTGCCATGTCTCGGCGCGTTTGAAATAGGGCAGGACATCGGCATAGCTCCAGCCCTCGGCCCCCATCCCGTCCCATGTGTCGTAGTCGCGCGCATGGCCGCGCACGTAGATCATCCCGTTGATCGAGGAGGAGCCGCCCAGAACCTTGCCGCGCGGGCAGGCCATGACGCGGCCGCCCATGTGCGGCTCGGGTTCGGTCACGTAGCCCCAGTCGTAGCGGCGCATCCCCATCGGGTAGCTGAGGGCTGCGGGCATGTTGATGAACGGCCCCCAGTCGGAGCCGCCGTGCTCGACCACGATCACGGATTTCCCTGCCATCGCAAGGCGATAGGCCATGGCGCAGCCCGCGGAGCCTGCGCCGACGATGACGTAATCTGCCTGAACCTCCGCCATCAATAGGCCGCCTCCACCGGGGTCATGCCGACATAGACGGTCTTGAGTTGGCTGTAGTTCTCCAGCGCGGCGCGCGAGTTCTCGCGGCCCACGCCCGAGCCTTTCATGCCGCCGAAGGGCACTTCGACAGGGGTCAGGTTATACTGGTTGATCCAGACCGATCCGGCCTCGATCGCGTGAACGACCCGGTGACCGCGGGTGAGGTCGCGGGTGAAGACCGCGCCCGACAGGCCCAGATCGGTGGCGTTCGCGCGCGCGATGACCTCCTCCTCGGGGTCGAAGTCGAGGACGGACATGACCGGGCCGAAGATCTCTTCTCGGGCGATGGTCATCTCGTCGGTGACATCGGCGAAGATCGTGGGTTCGATGAAAGCGCCGGGCCGGTCGAGTCGTGTGCCGCCATGCACCAGCCGCGCGCCCTCGGCCTTGCCTTTTTCGACGTAGGAACAAACGATTGCGAGCTGTTCTTCACTTACCATCGGGCCAAGGTTCGTGGCCTCGTCGCGGGGGTCGCCGATCACGGCCTTCGAGACGCGCTCGACCAGCCGGGCCAGGAAGGCCTCCTTGATCGCGCGGTGGACGAAGACGCGCGTGCCGTTCGAACAGACCTGACCGGTGGCGAAGAAATTGGCGTTGATCGCGGCGGAGACGGCGGACTCAAGCTCGGCATCATCGAAGATGATCAGCGGCGACTTGCCGCCCAGTTCCATCGTGACATGCTTCATCTGCGCCGCCGCTCCGGCATAGACCTTCTTGCCGGTTTCGGCCGAGCCGGTCAGCGAGACCTTGGCGACGCGGGCGTCCTCGACCAATGCGCGGCCCACGGTGCCCGCGCCCTGCACCACGTTGAAGACGCCGGGCGGTGCGCCGGCCTCGAGCAGGATTTCCGCGAGTTTCAGGGCGCTTAGCGGCGTTTGTTCAGAGGGTTTGAAGACCATCGTGTTGCCGCAGATCAGCGCGGGGGCGGCCTTCCACGCGGCGACCTGCGTGGGGTAGTTCCACGCGCCAAGGCCCACGCAGACGCCAAGCGGCACCCGCATCGTGTAGGCCCAGTCGGCCCCGAGCGGGACATGCTCGCCCGTCAGCGTGCCCGCAAGCCCGCCGAAATATTCCAGCGCATCGGCGGCGGAGGTCGCGTCGGCCACCAGCGTTTCCTGGATCGGCTTGCCGGTGTCGAGCGTCTCCAGCTCCGACAGCTCGCGGTTGCGCGCCCGCATGATGTCGGCGGCCCGGCGCAGGATGCGGCCCCGTTCCACGGGCATCAGCGCGCCCCAGGGGCCTTGCGCGGCTTTGGCGGCGGCAAGGGCCGCCTCGATCACATCCGGCGTCGCTTCGTGCAGCTGGGCGATGGTCTCGCCGGTGCCGGGGAAGATCACGGGCAGGGCCGTTCCGGCCGCATCCTCGAGATACTGGCCGTTGACGAAATGGCTGGCTTTGGGTTGGGCTTGCATCATTCCCCCCTCGGGTAGCGTTGATTTTCCTCAAGAACATTGAGGTCCATGTGGTTGCGCATGAAGCGTTCGGAGGCCGCGCGGAGCGGCTGGAAATCCCACGGGAAATAGGCGCCGTTGCGAAGTGCTTCGTAGACCACCCAGCGCCGCGCCTGGCTTTCGCGGACCTGTGCGTCGAAGGCTTCGAGGTCCCAGCGCGCAGCCGCCATCACGCGGAAGCGTTCCAGCGTGGCGGCATGGGCCGGATCTTCGGCGAGGTTCACGCGCTCCTGCGGGTCGGCGGAAAGGTCGAAGAGCTGCTCGGGATCGGCGGCGCAGTTGGTGTATTTCCAGCGGCCCTGCCTGAGCGCGACAAGCGGCGTGATGCTGGCCTCGGCGGCGTATTCCATCGCCACGGGGCTTTCGCGGCGGCGGCCCTTGGCCAGCGGCACAAGGGTTTCGCCGTCGGTCCAGGGCATCACCGCCTCCATCGACACGCCCGCGAGGTCGCAGAGCGTGGGGCAAAGGTCGATGGTCGAGACCGGATCGGCGACGAGGCCCGGTGCCATGCCGGGGGCGGCGATCATCAGCGGCACGCGGGCCGAGCCCTCGTAGAAGTTCATCTTGAACCACAGCCCGCGCTCGCCCAGCATGTCGCCGTGATCGGAGACAAAGACGACGATCGCCTCTTGCCGCGTGCGCTCCAGCACGTCGAGAAGGCTGCCGATCTTCTCGTCGAGATAGGAGATATTGGCGAAATAGGCCCGGCGGGAGCGGGCGATGTCATCCTCGGTGATGTCGAAATTCCGCCAGTCATTCGCATCGAAGATGCGCTGCGCGTGCGGATCGTGTTCGGCGTAGGGCAGGGCGGGCACCTCGGGCTGCAGGTGCGTGCAGTCCTCATAGAGGTCCCAGAACCGCCGCCGCGCGACGTAAGGGTCGTGGGGATGTGTGAAGCTGACGGTCAGGCACCACGGGCGCGCGTCCTTGCCGCGGGCGAGGTCGTAGAGCTTCTGCTCGGCCACGAAGGCGACCTCGTCGTCGTATTCCATCTGGTTGGTGATCTCGGCCACGCCCGCGCCGGTGACCGAGCCCATGTTGTGATACCACCAGTCGATCCGCTCACCCGGTTTGCGGTAATCGGGCGTCCAGCCGAAATCGGCGGGGTAGATGTCGGTGGTCAGGCGTTCCTCGAACCCGTGGAGCTGGTCGGGGCCGACGAAATGCATCTTGCCCGAC
>JAOARA010000011.1 GCA_025211115.1 Roseicyclus sp.
ATGCCGACGGGGTGAACGCCTGGTTGCGCCTGGTCGGGTCCGAGGCGCTGGGGCGCGGTGCGCCCGAGCTGTTCCTCTTCACCCCCGAGATCGCGCCGTGGCGGCCCGCCGCCAGCGTCGCCGTCACCTTCATGATCGCGCTGCAACTGGCCGACCACCCCGAGGAAGAGGTGTTGCGCGCCCGCGCGCTGCTGGCCCTCGACGCCCCCGAGCGGCTGCGCGACCTGATGCCCGACGCGCCGGGCGCAGGGGCCGCCGAGCTGGCCGCCCTGCCCGAGTGGGAGACGCTTTTCGGCACCGCCCGGCCCAGCCAAACCGCAAGCCTGTCAGCCCCGCGCCACCCGCTGCACCCCAATGCCGCAGGCCGCGGGCGGGCGGGGGCCTCGAACGTCTTTGCCGCCACACCGGCCCGCGCGGCCGCCTCCGGGGCGCTTCTGGCCAATGATCCGCACCTGGGCCTGACAGCACCCTCGATCTGGTATCTCGCACGGCTCGAGCTGGAGACCGGCGGCGTGATCGGCGCGACCATCCCCGGAATGCCGGTGATCCTTGCGGGCCGGTCCGAGCGGCTGGCCTGGGGCATCACCTCGGCCTATCTCGACGACATCGACCTTTATGTCGAGCAGGTGAACCCCGACAATGCCTCGCAATACCGCACGCCGGACGGCTGGGCCCCGTTCCGCACCGACCGCCGCGTGATCGAGGTCGCGGGCGGCCAGCCCGTCACCATCACCCGCCGATGGACGGAAAACGGCCCCGGCATCCCCGGCAGACATTACGATTTCGCCAGCGTCACGCCGCCCGGCCATGTCATGAGCATGGCCTGGACCGCGCTGACACCCGAGAACACCTCGATCCAGACCGGGCTGCGCCTGATGCGCGCGGCCACGATCGAGGAGGGGCTGGCCGCGGGCGAGGATTTCGTCGCCCCCGCGCAGAACCTGATGCTGGCCTCCGCCGACGGGCGCATCGCCATGCAGGTGATCGGCCACATGCCGTGGCGGCTGAACGCCCACCAGACGCAGGCGCGCATGCCCTCGCCCGGTTGGGTCGCCGACAACCGCTGGCAGGGCGTGACGCAGTATTTCGCCAACCCCACTTTCCTCGATCCCGACAGCGGCATCCTGGGCAACACCAACAACAAGATGGTGGACCGCGATTTCCCGCTGCATGTCTCGTTCCACTGGGGCGACACCCAGCGCATCACGCGGCTGACGCGGCTGATGGAGGCGCGCGACGTCCACACCCGCGACAGCTTCATCGAGGCGCAGCTCGACACCGTGTCGGCCGCGGCGCGCAACATCCTGCCGCTGGTCGCGCGCGACCTGTGGTTCACCGGACAGACCGCGGCCGCGGGCACGCCCGAACGCCGCCGCCAGCGCGCGCTGGAACTGCTCGCCGACTGGAACGGCGAGATGAACGAGCACCTGCCCGAGCCGCTGATCTACGCCGCGTGGATGCGCGAGTTGCAACAACGCCTGATCCGCGACGAGATCGGCCCGCTGGCCGAAGAGTTCCAAAGCCTCGAGCCGATCTTCATCGAACGCGTCTTCCGCGACATCGGCGGGGCGAGCGCATGGTGCGACGTGGCGCAATCCACCGCCGAGGAGAGCTGCACCGACATCGCGCGCCTTGCGCTCGATGACGCGCTGCAATGGCTCGAGGAACGCTACGGCGCCGACGTGGAAAGCTGGCGCTGGGGCGCCGCGCACGAGGCGCGCCACGATCACCAGGTCCTTGGCGACACGCGGCTGTTCTCGTGGATCGTGAACATAAGGCAGCCCACCTCGGGCGGGGATTTCACGCTGAACCGGGCGGCCACCCCCGGCACGATGCCCGACCCCTTCCTCAACACCCATGCCGCGGGGTATCGCGGGGTCTACGACTTCGCCGACCCCGACAGCTCGGGCTGCGTGATCTCGCCGGGCCAGTCGGGCAACCCGCTCTCGCGCCATTACGCCGACCTGGGCGAGCTGTGGCGGCGGGGCGAATACATCCCCATGACGCTCGACCCCGAACTTGCCCGCGCGGGCAACATCGGGGTGACGACCCTCACGCCGCGCGAGTGACCGCCGCCTCGGCGCAAGAACCCGGCCGGTCCGGCACAGACAGCGGTTGTGCATGTGACGGGCTTCGCCCTGTCCTCTCGCCAAGTCCTGCGCGCGTTAAGAGTTTCTTGGCATGTCCGAGAGTAATGGCCCGAATATCCCCGTTTGCCTCGTCAAGGCTCTGGGTGCAGCGGGGGCGGCGTTCCTAACCACGGCGGCCTGCGTCGACAATCTGGTCGAGCACCTGTTCGGACCGGGGATGTTCTGGTTGATCGTGTCGCCTCTTCTTGCAGGCGCATGGGGAATGGAATACTTTTGCACCCATGGGGGAAAAGGGTCGGATGAAGACGACGGCTGAAAAATTCTGTGTTGTCTGCTTCGCACTCAGCGCCTTTCTGCCATGGGCGTTGATGGTGACGGCGGCCGCGCTCGCCCTGTTTGGAACAGGAACAGCGGTCGAGAAAACCTCGGCCTATCTCGCGTGCGCTGGCCTTGTCGTCCTGCTTCTGTCCTATCTGATGGCGCGCCTCGCCAACCTGATCGCGGGGCACTGACGGAAGAACTGCGCGCCGGTCTCGAGGCGCTGCATGCATGATGTCCTGCACGGTCGCCGAACCAGCGCCGCTGACTACCCGAGCGAAGGCTTTTGCACCGCGCCGCCCCCTGCGCTATGAGCGGCGGCAACCCTTTCGCACAGACAGCAGCCCATGCCCCTGATCCACGACACACCCGCCGCCTTCGAGGCCG
>JAOARA010000105.1 GCA_025211115.1 Roseicyclus sp.
CCTCGGGCTTCTTGCCGATCTCGCTCAGGCACAGGTTGCGCGTGATGCGGCGCACGGCCTCTTGCAGACGGTCGTCGTCCATCACCGTCTTGGCGTCGAAGCGCGGCATCGCCTCGGCAAGCGCATCCTCGATCATCTCGGCAAGGTCCGCGCCATTTCCCGCCGTCTCGGGCAGGCCGCGCAGCTGCACCCAGCTGTCTTCCAGCAGCACGTCGTCCTCGTCCACGATCACCGCCACGGCGACCAGCCCGTTCAGCGCCAGCTTCATCCGCTCGCGCAGCACGCCGTCGAGCGCGCCGACAAAGGCGCTGCCGTCGAGATAGGTCTTCGACACGTCGATATAGTCGACGATCCGCGGCGCGTTGCCCGACAGCTCGACCATCGAGCCATTGGCCGCCACGATGCCCGTCATCCCCTTGGCCAGCGCCAGCTGCGCATGTTCGCGCATGTGACGGTATTCGCCGTGGTTGGGGATCAGGATGCGCGGGCGCAGGATGTCGTGCATCGCCTCGAGATCGGGGCGGTTCGCGTGGCCCGAGACATGGTAGAACCCGTGGCTGTCGTCGATCACGTCGACGCCCTTTTCGGCCAGCGCGTTCTTGATGCGGGCGACGCCCACCTCGTTGCCGGGAATGGTCTTGGAAGAGAACAGGAACATGTCCCCTTCCTTGACCTCGTGGCCGAGGTAGCTGCCCCGCGCGAGCGAGGCCGAGGCCGCGCGGCGTTCGCCCTGGCTCCCGGTGACGATCAGCATCAGGTTCTCGCGCGGGACGTCCAGCGCCTCTTCCGGGCTGAGCGTGCGGGGGAAGCCCACGAGAACGCCCGCCTCCTCGCCGGCCGAGACCATGCGCTTCATCGCGCGCCCCATCAGGCAGACGGAGCGGCCATTGGCCACCGCCGCATCGGCCAGCGTCTTCAGCCGCGCGATGTTCGAGGCAAAGGTCGTGGCCACGACCATCCCCTTGGCACCCGCGATCAACTCGCCGATGGGCTCGGGCAGCTGGCTTTCCGACCGGCCCGCGTGCCGGTTGAAGACATTGGTCGAGTCGCAGATGTAGGCCAGCACGCCATCCGCGCCGATCTGCTGCCACAGCTCGGGGTCGAAGGGTTCGCCCACCACCGGGCCGCGGTCGATCTTGAAGTCGCCCGAATGCACCACCCGCCCCTCGGGCGTGTCGATCACCAGGGCCGAGGCCTCGGGGATCGAGTGGCTCACGGGGGCGAACTGCACCGTGAAGGGACCGGCCTTGACCGCCTCGGGCCAGACCGGGGCCACGCGCACCTGCTCGGTGCTGTGGCCGGCCTCCTCCATCTTGCGCATGGCGTGGATGGCGGTGAAGCGGCGGCAGTAGACCGGCGCGCGCAGTTGCCCCCAGAGGTGCCCGACGGCGCCCACGTGATCCTCGTGGGCGTGGGTGATGAAGATGCCGTCGATCCGGTCGCGCCGCTCGTGCAGCCATGCGATGTCCGGCAGGATCACGTCGACGCCCGGCTGGCCGTCCATGTCGGGGAAGGCGACGCCGAGGTCCACGACGATCAGCCGCTCCTTGCCCGCGGGGCCGTAGCCATAGACATAGCAATTCATCCCGATCTCCCCCGCGCCTCCGAGGGGGAGGTAGATCAGCCGGTTCCGGTCGGTCATATGGCGCCTTGGTCCTTGTTGTAGTGGTGGATGACCGTCAGGCCATGCATGGTCAGGTCGTCTTCGACCCGGTCAAATAGCACATCACCCTGCGAGAACAACGAGGCAAGCCCGCCGGTCCCGATGATGCGCATGGGGCGTTCGTGCTCGGCGCGGATGCGGTCGCAGATGCCGCGCACGAGGCCCACGTAGCCCCAGAACACACCCGACTGCATGCATGCAACCGTATTCGTGCCGATCACCCTTTGGGGTTTGGTCACATCGACATGCGGCAGGGCGGCGGCGGCGTGGTGCAGCGCCTCGAGGCTGAGGTTCACGCCCGGCGCGATCACGCCACCCACATAGGCCCCGTCATGGGCCACCACGTCGAAGGTGGTGGCGGTGCCGAAATCCACCACGATCAGGTCGCCACCATGCCGGTCATAGGCCCCCGCGGTGTTCACCAGCCGGTCGGGGCCGACCTGCGTGCCCGCGTCCACGCGCGGCGGGTGGGGCAGCAGGCACTCGGGCTTGCCGACGACAAGGGGGCGGCAGTCGAAATAGCGGTCGCACAGCACGCGCAGGTTGAAGACGACCCGCGGCACGGTCGAGGACAGGATGCACTCGGTGATCTCGACCGGCAGCTTGTGATGCGCCATCAGCGTCGAGAACCAGACGTAATACTGGTCGGCGGTCCGTTGGTGATCGGTCGCGGTGCGCAAGGTGCAAAGGAAGCGCGCGCCGTCCCAGACGCTGAAAACGGTATTGGTGTTGCCGCAATCTATGCAGAGAAGCATGGCCCCTCCCCCCTTCAGAAGAAGATGTCGGCCGCCGCGATGCGCCGGGGGCCCTTGGCCGTTTCCAGCACGAGTTGCCCGTCGCTGTCCACGGCGGTGAAGCGCCCCACGGTCTCGTCCCGCGCGGTGCGGGCCGTGATCGTCTCGCCCAGCCTTGCCGCATGGGCGAGCCATGCGGTGCGGATCGGGGCGAAGCCCCAGGTGGTGAACTGCCGCTCGCGCGCGTCATAGGCGGCGGCGAGCAGGTCGAGGAAATCCTCGGGCGTCACGTCGATGCCCGTCTCGGCCTTCAGGCTGACGGGGGGCACCGCGCCCGGTTCCAGCTGCTCGGGCGTGGGGGCGGCGGCGAGGTTCACGCCGATCCCGATGATCAGGCTGTCGATGCGCCCGCCGCTTCCGATGCTTTCCAGCAGGATACCCGCGAGCTTGCCGCCGCTCAGAAGCACGTCATTGGGCCATTTCAGCGCCAGCGCCCCCTCGGGCACGCCCGCGGCGACCAGCGCGTCGCGCAGCGCCAGCGCCGCCACGAAGCTGCGCAGCGCGGCATGGCCCGGCGGCCCGTCGGGCCGCAGCACGAGCGAGGCGGCGAAATTGCCCGGCGGGTTGGCCCAGGCCCGCCCACGGCGGCCGCGCGCGGCGGTCTGCTCCAGCGCGCAGATCCAGGTGGGGCCGGGGAACGAGGCCGCCTGTCGGGCGGCCTCGGCCATGGTGCTGTCGGTGGAGGGCAGGACCAGACGGCCCACGCCCGCGGGCCAGTCCGCCACGTTAGCGGACCAGGGTCTCGGCAGCGGCCGCCGCCATCCCCTCGAGGCCCAGCAGGTTGATGCCCGGCAGCCAGGCCAGCGCGATCAGCGCGGCCATGACCATCAGCCCCGCGTATTGCAGCACGCCCATCCGGCCATCCAGCCCCTCGCGGTCCTCGCCGAAATACATCAGGTAGACGATGCGCAGGTAATAGTAGGCCCCGATCACCGAGGCGATCACCCCCGCGATGGCAAGCCATGCCATGCCCGCCTCGACCGCAGCCCAGAGGACGGCATACTTGCCGAAGAAACCCACCAGCGGCGGAACACCGGCCAGCGAGAACATCATCACCAGGAGCGCCAGCGCCTTGGTCCCCTCGCGGCTGGCGAAGGAGGACAGCGCGCTGATTTCGGTGACCGGGCGGCCGTCCTTTTCCATCGACAGGATGAAGGCGAAGGTGCCGATGTTCATGGTGACGTAGATCGCCATGTAGATCAGCATCGCCTCGACCCCCTGCTGGGTGCCCGAAGCGAGGCCCATCAGCGCGAACCCCATGTGGCTGATCGAGGAATAGGCCATCAGGCGCTTGATGTCGGTCTGCCCGATCGCGGCGATCGCGCCGAGGAACATGGAGACCACGGCGAGGAAGGCCACGATCTGCTGCCAGTCGCCCACCGCGCCGCCAAAGGCGTCATGCACGACGCGCGCGAAGAGTGCCATGGCCGCGACCTTGGGCGCGGTGGCGAAAAGCGCGGTGATCGGCGTCGGTGCGCCCTCGTAGACGTCCGGGGTCCACATGTGGAAGGGCGCGGCCGAAACCTTGAAGGCAAGGCCCGACATCACGAAGACGAGGCCGATCAGAAGGCCCACGGGCATCTCGCCCGTGGTCGCCGTCTCGATGATGCCCGAGAACAGCGTCGTGCCCGCGTAGCCATAGACCAGCGACGCGCCGTAGAGCAGAAGGCCCGAGGAAAGCGCGCCGAGGATGAAGTATTTCAGGCCCGCTTCGGTCGAACGCACGCTGTCGCGCCGGAACGAGGCCACGACGTAAAGCGACAGCGACTGCAGCTCGAGCCCCATGTAAAGCGCCATCAGGTCGCCCGCCGAGACCATCATCATCATGCCGATCACGGCCAGCGTGACGAGGATCGGGTATTCGAACCGCAGGATGTCGCTGCGCGCCATGCGGTCGAGCCCGATCACGAGGACAGCGGCCGCCGACAGGAGGATCGTCACCTTGGCGAAGCGCGCGAAGGCGTCGTCGACGAACATGCCGCCAAAAGCCTCGCGCGTGCCTGTGCCGGTCACGCCGATGTAGAAGGCCATGACCACGAACAGGATCGCCGTGCCCCATGTCAGCGCGGGCGAAAGCCCGTCCTTCGAGGTGTAGACCGCCCCCAGAAGCGCGCCCATGGCAAAGAGGGCAAGGACGATCTCGGGGATCAGGATGGCAAGGTCGGAACCGATCATCTGCTCACCTCAATGGGTCGCTGCGACATGGGTGTCGGGCACATGGTTGGCCAACGCCGTGTCGTATTGGGAAACGAGCGCCTCGACCGAGGGGCCGATCATGTCGGTCACAAGGCTGGGATAGACGCCCAGAAGAAGGGTCATGACGACAAGCGGCGCAAAGATCGCGCGCTCGCGCCGGTCCATGTCGGTGATCGACTTCAGGCTCTCCTTGATCAGGTCGCCGAAGACGACCCGGCGGTAAAGCCACAGCGCGTAGGCCGCCGACAGGATCACGCCGGTCGCGGCGAAGACGCCGACCCAGGTGTTGACCTGGAAGACGCCGATCAGCGTCAGGAACTCGCCGACGAAGCCGCTGGTGCCCGGCAGGCCCACGTTCGCCATGGTGAAGAGCATGAAGATCGCCGCATAGGCCGGCATCCGCACGACAAGCCCGCCATAGGCGTCGATGTCGCGCGTGTGCATCCGGTCGTAGATCACGCCCACGCAGAGGAACAGCGCGCCCGAGATGAAGCCGTGGCTGATCATCTGGAAGATCGCGCCATCGACGCCCTGCTGGTTCGCCGCGAAGATGCCCATGGTGACAAAGCCCATGTGCGCGACCGAGGAATAGGCGATCAGCTTCTTCATGTCCTCCTGCACCATCGCCACGAGCGAGGTGTAGACGATGGCGATGACGCTCATCCACAGCACCAGCGGCGCCATGATGTCCGAGCCCACGGGGAACATCGGCAGGCTGAAGCGCAGGAAGCCGTAGCCGCCCATCTTCAGAAGGATCGCCGCCAGCACGACCGAGCCCGCGGTGGGAGCCTGAACGTGCGCATCGGGCAGCCAGGTGTGGACCGGCCACATCGGCATCTTGACCGCGAAGCTTGCGAAGAAGGCGAGCCAGAGCAGCGTCTGCAGGCCGCCCGCGATCTGCCAGCCCATGATCGACATCGGGCCCGCGTCGAACTGGTGGTTCAGAAGCGTCGGAATGTCCGTGGTGCCCGCATCAACATACATCGCAATCATGGCGACCAGCATCAGCACCGAGCCGAGGAAGGTGTAGAGGAAGAACTTGAAGGCCGCGTAGATGCGGTCCTTGCCGCCCCAGATGCCGATGATCAGGAACATCGGGATCAGGCCCGCCTCGAAGAACAGGTAGAAGAGCACCATGTCGAGCGCCACGAAGACGCCGATCATCAGCGTTTCCAGCACCAGCATGGCGATCATGTATTCCTTCACGCGATGCGTGACGCCCCAGCACGACGCGATGGTGATCGGCATGAGGAACGTGGTCAGCAGCACGAAAAGGACCGAGATGCCGTCGACGCCCACCTTGTAGGTCAGCCCGAACAGCCACTCGCTTTCTTCGACCAGCTGGAAGCCGGTGTCGTTCGGGTCGAACTGCACCAGGATCGCCAGCGAGATCACGAAGGTGAAGCCGGTGGCCGCCAGCGCGAGCCGCTTGGCGTTCAGCTGCGCCGCGGCATCATCGCCGCGCAGGAAGACGGCAAGGATCACCGCCGCGACCAGCGGCAGGAAGGTGACGATGGAAAGCAGGTTGTCCATGGATGTCTCTCAGCCTCCTGCGCGCAGCGTGACCCAGGTGACGAGGATGACGATCCCCAGCACCATGGCGAAGGCATAGGTAAAGATGTAGCCCGACTGCGCCCGCCCCGCGAGACGCGTGAAGAAGGGGATGATCCCGAGCGCCAGCCCGTTGATGCCGCCGTCGATGATCGCGCCGTCCCCACCCTTCCAGAGCGTGCGGCCCAGCCAGCGCGCGGGCCTGACGAAGAGGAAGTCGTAGATCTCGTCGAAATACCACTTGTTCAGCAGGAACTCGTAGAGCGGGCGCTGTGCCGCCGCGAGGCGACCGGGCAGCGACGGGTTCAGGATGTAGAACCACAGCGCGGTCAGGAAGCCGATGATCATGGCGACAAACGGGCTGACCTTGACCCAGAGGGGCACGTAATGCGCCTCGTTCAGGATGTCGTTCTCGGGGGCGGCGTGGATCGCGCCCTCGCCCGGCGGGCTGGTGAAGACGTAGTGGTGGTCGGAGCCGTGGCTGTCGCCCTCTTCCGCGTGGGTGTCGGCGGCTGCCGCGCCGTGGCTGTCGGCCTCCCCGTGGTCCGCCTCTTCGCCGCCGTGGTCGCCGCTGGCGTAGGTGTCGACGTATTCGACCCCGAAGAAGGTGGCGACCTGGTCGGTCTTGCCGAAGAAGCTGTTGTACCAGACCACGCCGGCAAAGACCGCCCCGAGCGCCAGGACACCCAGCGGGGCCAGCATGGTCCAGGGGCTTTCATGGGCATGCTCGTGGGTGTGCTTGCTGCCGCGCGCCTCGCCGAAGAAGGTGAGGAACATCAGCCGCCACGAGTAGAAGCTGGTGAACATCGCCGCCACGATCAGCGCCCAGAAGGCGAAGCTGCCCAGCTCGCCCCCGAAGGCGAAGGCCGACTCGACGACCGCGTCCTTCGAGAAGAAGCCGGCGAAACCGATATAGGTGGTCGGGATGCCGACGCCGGTGATGGCCAGCGTGCCGATCATCATCGCCCAGAAGGTCAGCGGGATCTTCTTCCTGAGCGCGCCGTAGTTCCGCATGTCCTGCTCGTGGTGCATCGCGTGGATGACCGAGCCCGCGCCGAGGAACAGCATCGCCTTGAAGAAGGCGTGGGTGAAGAGGTGGAACATCGCCACCGAGTAGACGCCCACGCCCGCGGCCACGAACATGTAGCCCAGCTGCGAACAGGTCGAATAGGCGATCACGCGCTTGATGTCGTTCTGCACGAGGCCGACGGTCGCCGCGAAGAACGCGGTGACGGCGCCGATGATGATGATGAAATTGCCCGCCATGGGCGCGTATTCGATCACCGGCGACATCCGGCAGACAAGGAAGACACCCGCCGTCACCATGGTCGCCGCGTGGATCAGCGCCGAAACCGGCGTCGGGCCTTCCATCGCGTCGGGCAGCCAGGTGTGCAGCAGAAGCTGCGCCGACTTGCCCATCGCGCCGATGAACAAGAGGAAGGCGATGGTCTCCGCCGCGTTCAGCTCCATCCCGAGGAAGGTGATGCTCATCTGCGCCAGCTCGGCCCCCATCGGCAGGATAACGTCGAACTGGATCGAGTCCGTCATCCAGAACAGCGCGAAGATGCCGAGCAGGAACCCGAAGTCGCCGACGCGGTTGACGATGAAGGCCTTCATCGCCGCCGCTCCCGCCGAGGGCTTGCGGTAATAGAACCCGATCAGCAGGTAGGAGGCGACGCCGACCCCTTCCCAGCCGAAGAACAGCTGCAGCAGGTTGTCGGCCGTCACCAGCATCAGCATGGTGAAGGTGAAGAACGACAGGTAGGCGAAGAACCGCGGGCGGTAGCTTTCGCCTTCCTTGAAGTTCTCGTCATGCGCCATGTAGCCGAAGGAATAGAGGTGGACGAGCGCCGAGACCGTGGTGATCACGATCAACATGATCGCGGTCAGCCGGTCGATGCGGATCGCCCAGTCGGTGAACAGCGTGCCGCTTTCGATCCAGGTGAAGAGCGGGACGGTATAGGTCTCTCCGTCGAAGCCGAGGAAGACCACCCAGCTCAGCAGGCAGGACAGGAACAACAGGGCGGTCGCCGCCGCCTGCGCGCCGGTTTCGCCGATCAGCCGCCAGGTGAAGCCCGCGATGAGCGCGCCGACCAGCGGCGAGAAGAGGAGGATCGTTTCCATGTGCCGCTCAGCCCTTCATCACGTTGATGTCTTCCACCGCGATGGTGCCGCGGTTGCGGAAGAAGCAGACGAGGATCGCCAGACCGATCGCCGCCTCTGCGGCGGCCACGGTCAGGATGAACAGGGTGAAGACCTGCCCCGTCAGGTCGCCCAGGAAGGCCGAGAAGGCGACGAGGTTTATGTTGACGGACAGAAGCATCAGTTCGACCGACATCAGGATGATGATGACGTTCTTCCTGTTGAGGAAGATGCCGAAGATGCCGATGACGAACAGCGCAGCGGCCACCGTCAGGTAGTGTTCAAGACCAATCGTCATGTCGTCCCTCCGCGAGGCCCAACCGCCCCGCCTGGTCGTTCATCTCGTGCCGCGGTGGACCGCGGTCTTCATTCGAATTTTCGTACGAAAATTCGCATCATGCGATTATTCGTACGAATAATCGGATCAGGCGCTCACAGCCCCTGCCCCGGTTTCACGTCCTTCAGCTCCATCGCCTTCTTCGGGTCGCGCATCATCTGCGCGATGACGTCCTGCCGCTTCACGTCGGCGCGGTGGCGCAGCGTCAGCACGATGGCCCCGATCATCGCCACCAGCAGGATCAGACCCGACAGCTGGAACAGCAGCAGATACTGATCGTAGATGATCATCCCCAGCGCCTGCGTGTTATGCGCCTCGGCGAGGGGCGGGATGGGGTTGCCCAGCCGCGCGTCGACACCCTCCGAGAAGGTCCAGGGGCCAAAGGCCAGCACCAGCTGCATCAACAGCACCACGCCGATCAGCCCGGCCAGCGGCATGTAGCGCGCCATCTCGGCCTTGAGCGCGGCGAAGTCGATGTCGAGCATCATCACCACGAACAGGAACAGCACCGCGACCGCGCCGACGTAGACGATGATCAGCAGCATGGCGACGAATTCCGCGCCCACCAGCACGAAAAGGCCCGCCGCCGAGAGGAAGGCGAGGATCAGCCACAGCACCGAATGGACCGGGTTCTTCGCCGTCACGGTCAGAAGCCCGCCGGTCACGATCGACACCGCGAAGAGGTAGAAGGTGAATACGCCCATGCTCATCTCAGCTCTCCCCGCCCGCGTTAAGGGCCTCGGCCGCCAGTTCCATCGCCTTGTTCATCGCCGGCACGCCGCCGAACATCGCCGCAAGGCCGATGGTCTCGGCGATCTCCTGCTTGGTGGCACCCGCCGCCGCCGCGTGGCGCACGGTCAGACGGATCTGCGCCTCGGCCACGGCGCCCTGGATCGTCAGCCCCAGCAGCGTCAGCAGAAGCCGGGTCTTGGCCTCCAGCCCCTCGGGGTTGAACTGGCGGCCCAGGAACGCCTCGAGCATCTCGGCGGGCACGGTCGGCCACATCTTGTCCATCTGCGCCGGGTTGAAGCTGGCCATCGCCGGGTTGACAGCGCGGACCCAGTCCTGCGCCATCTCCTGCGTCTGGCGCATCAGCGCCTCGAAGGGGTTCTGCGGGGTATCGCTCATCGGTAGGGCGCATCCAGTTCGAGGTTGCGCGCAATCGCCGCTTCCCAGCGTTCGCCGTTCTCCAAGAGCTTGGCCTTGTCGTAATACAGCTCTTCCCGCGTCTCGGTGGCGAATTCGAAATTCGGCCCCTCGACGATGGCATCGACCGGGCAGGCCTCCTGGCAGAAGCCGCAGTAGATGCACTTGGTCATGTCGATGTCGTAGCGCGTGGTGCGGCGCGAGCCATCCTCGCGGGGTTCGGCGTCGATGGTGATGGCCTGCGCCGGGCAGATCGCCTCGCACAGCTTGCAGGCGATGCAGCGTTCCTCGCCGTTGGGATAGCGGCGCAGCGCGTGTTCGCCGCGGAAGCGGGGCGAGAGCGGCCCCTTTTCATGCGGGTAGTTCACCGTGACCTTGGGCGAGAAGAAATACTTCAGCCCCAGCCGCATCCCCGCCCAGATGTCCTGCAGCAGGAAGTATTTCGTCGCGCGGTTCCAGTCGATCTGGGTCATCTCAGCCTCCGATCGCCCAGCGGGCATAGGCGCCGCCGAAAAGTTCGAATTTCGCCATGAAGGCCACGAAGACCACCCAGCCCAGCGAGAAGGGCAGGAACACCTTCCAGCCCAGCCGCATCAGCTGGTCGTAGCGGTAGCGCGGCACGATCGCCTTCACCATGGCGAAGAGGAAGAAGAAGAAGGCCATCTTGGCGACCATCCACAGCGGGCTGTCCGGGATGAACGGGATGGGCGAGAGCCAGCCGCCGAAGAACAGCAGCGTCATCAGCGCGCACATCAGGAAGATGGCGATGTATTCGCCGGCCATGAACAGCAGGAACGGCGTCGAGGAATATTCGACCTGGTAGCCCGCCACCAGTTCCGACTCCGCCTCCGGAAGGTCGAAGGGCGGGCGGTTCGTCTCGGCCAGCGCCGAGATGAAGAACAGGAACACCATCGGCAGGTGCGGCAGCCAGTACCAGCCGAACAGGCCCCAGCCCGTATCCTGCGCGTTGACGATAGCGCCGAAGTTGAGCGAGCCGGTCGAGATGATCACCCCGATGATGATCAGGCCGATGGACACCTCGTAGGAGATCATCTGCGCCGCCGAGCGCAGCGAGCCGAGGAACGGGTATTTCGAGTTCGACGCCCAGCCGCCCATGATCACGCCGTAAACCTCGAGCGAGGACATGGCGAAGACATAGAGGATGGCGACATTGATGTCGGCCAGCACCCAGGTGTCGTTGAAGGGGATCACCGCCCAGGCGATCACCGCCAGAACGAAGCTGGTCATCGGCGCCAGCAGGAAGACCGGGCGGTCGGCCCCGGCGGGGATGACCACCTCCTTGACCACGTATTTCAACGCGTCCGCCACCGTCTGCAGCAGGCCGAAGATGCCCACGACATTCGGGCCGCGCCGCATCATCACGGCGGCCCAGATCTTGCGGTCCCCGTAAACGAGGAACAGCAGGCTGACCATGACGAAGCCGATCACAAGCAGGCTTTGCGCCGCCATGATCGTCATCAGGCCAAGCGTGGTCGAAAAGAAGCCGTCCATGGGTCGTTCCCTAAACCGTCGGTATCCCCTGTTCGGCGCACGCGGCCGCCACTACTTCGGCGTCGAGCGTCTGCAACCCCCGCGGGAGCGCCGGCGAGATGGTGTAAACCGCATCTCCGACCCAAACGCCACCCTGTTCCTGCACATTTGTGCGGACATGTCGCGCAAAGCCGAAGCCACGGATGAGTGCGTATTGCGCAGCTGCGCAGCGGGCGTAAGCGGCCACGTCGTCGCGGTCGCGTGCGCCGGTCATTTCAACGCGGAAATTGACCAGATCGTCGTCGAGCAACCGGGTTTCCACGCCCTCGAAGGACACGCCGGCGGGCACGGCCCCGCCAGCGGTGGTCCCGTCCGCGACGCAGCCGGCCGCCGCCATGGCGGCAAGCACGGCCGCGACCGGGCCGGGCGAAAGGACGCGCAGGCGCGCCATGCCCGTTACTCCGCCGCGATCCGCGTCTCGGCCCGCGCCTTGGCCATGGCGCTGAGTTCCGCCATCAGGCTCGAAGCGCGCGCGATGGGGTTCACGAGGTAGTGGTCGGCAACCGCCTGCACGAAGCTCGCGTCCCCCAGCGGCCCGAGCGGCAGCGCCTCGCCCGCGTTCTCGGGAACCTCGTCGATCATCGCCAGGTGCGGCACCTCGGCCACCAGCGCGCGGCGCAGCTCGGCCAGCGTGTTCCACGGCTGCGTCGCCCCGATCTCGGCCGACAGCGCCCGCAGGATCGCCCAGTTCTCGCGCGCCTCGCCGGGCGGGAAGCCCGCGCGCAGCGCCAGCTGGGGCCGGCCCTCGGTGTTGACGAACAGGCCCTGCTCCTCGGTATAGGCGGCCCCCGGCAGGATCACGTCGGCGCGATGCGCGCCGCGGTCGCCGTGGCTGCCCTGGTAGATGACGAAGGGTCGGCCATCGGCCGAAGGCTCGATCTCGACCTCGTCCGCACCGAGGTTCCAGATCACCTCCGCCCCCTCGACCGCGGCGGTCATGCCGCCCTCGGTCACGGCCCCCACGTCCATCGCGCCGACGCGGCCCGCAGCGGTGTGCAGGACCAGCAGCCGCGCGCCGGTTTCGGCACAGAGCTTTTGCGCATGGGCCAGAACGGCAGCGCCATCGGCCTCTCTCAACGCACCCTGCCCGACGATGACGAGGCTGTCGCGCCCCTCCATCTTCGGATGCGCGATGCCGATCTGCGCGGCCAGCGCCGCCCGGTCGGTGCCGAGGTGATCGTAATCATAGGTGAGGTCCACGGCCTCGCCGATCAGGCCCACGTTCGCACCGGCCAGCCACGCCTTGCGGATGCGGGCGTTCAGGACGGGCGCTTCAACGCGCGGGTTGGTGCCGATCAGCAGGATCGCCCCGGCGGTGTCGATATCCTCGATCGCCGCCGTGCCGACATACGCCGCGCGGTTGCCCGCGGGCAGTTTCGCGCCGTCCACGCGGCACTCGACGGAACCGCCCTGCCCTTCGACAAGCTGCTTCAGCGCGAACGCCGCCTCGGTCGGAACCAGGTCGCCGACAAGACCCGCCAGTTTCGACGCGCCCTTGATCTTCGTGGCGGCCAGCGACAGCGCCTCGCCCCAGCTTGCGGGGCGCAGGCGACCGTTTTCGCGGATATAGGGCGTGTCGAGCCGCTGGCGGCGCAGACCGTCCCAGACATAGCGCGAGCGGTCGGCCAGCCATTCCTCGTTCACGCCGTCATGGTTGCGCGGCAGGATGCGCATGACTTCGCGGCCCTTGGTGTCGATGCGGATATTGCTGCCAAGCGCGTCCATCACGTCGATGGATTCGGTCTTGGTCAGCTCCCACGGACGCGCGGTGAAGCTGTAGGGCTTCGAGGTCAGCGCGCCCACCGGGCAGAGGTCGACGATGTTGCCCTGCAGCTCGCTTTCGAGCGTCTGCCCTAGATAGGAGGTGATCTCCGAATCCTCGCCGCGGCCGGTCTGGCCCATCTGGGTGATGCCCGCGACCTCGGTGGTGAAACGCACGCAGCGCGTGCAGGAGATGCAGCGCGTCATCGCCGTGCCGACGAGCGGCCCGAGGTCCAGCTCGGTCGCGGCGCGCTTGGGCTCGCGGTAGCGGCTGAAATCGACGCCATAGGCCATCGCCTGGTCCTGCAGGTCGCATTCGCCGCCCTGGTCGCAGATCGGGCAATCGAGCGGGTGATTGATCAGGAGGAACTCCATCACCCCCTCGCGGGCCTTCTTGACCATGGGGCTGTTGGTCTTGACGACAGGCGGCTGCCCCTCGGGGCCGGGGCGCAGGTCGCGCACCTGCATCGCGCAGGAGGCGGCGGGCTTGGGCGGGCCGCCCACGACCTCGACCAGGCACATCCGGCAATTGCCGGCGATGCTCAGGCGCTCATGGTAGCAGAAGCGGGGGATCTCGATCCCGGCCTGTTCACAGGCCTGGATCAGCGTCATCGCTGGATCCACCTCGATCTCCCGACCGTCGATGATGATCTTGCGCAGGTCGCTCATGGGGTGCGGTCCTCTGTCCGGCGCGGGGCGGCTGGTCTGGTGCGTTCGCCGCCCGGCGCGTTCACGGTTGCGCCGCCTTTTAGCCCCCGCGAAGCAGTCTGCCAATGGGCGAGCCCGCGGCGATTTCGTCGCGCCCCACGCGGCAGGCCCCTTCGACGTCATCCTCGCCCGTCACGCCCCTCTGGGCGAAGTAGCGCCGGGCAAGCTCGGCATAGCGATCCTGCTCGGCCTCGTCCTCGACATAGGCCGTCACCTCGGCCCGGCTGTAGCCCAGCGACATCGCATGTGTGGCCAGCCCGAGCAGAAAGGCATTCGCCGCGAACCCGCGGCGTTCGATGGTCGGGCAGGTCGTTTCGATATGCCGCCCGATGGTGATCACCAGAAGGCCGTTGTGCAGCCGCTCGTCGGTGCGCAACGCGTCGAACCCGTCGGCGCGCGCGGCCCCGACCGTGGTCAGCAGCCCGGTCGCCGTCACCAGCAGGGAAACGGCCAACACCTTGGCATAGGTCTTCATCGTGATGTCGCCTTCTTGTGCGTGGTCCCACGGCAGGACATGGGCGCGGCACCTGCGGTTATGCAATAACAGCGCCCGTTTTCCGCGGATCGGGTGGCGAAGGATCGCCGATCCAGCCCCGGCGCGCGGCGGTCACGCCGTCACAGGCGCACGCCCCAGAAGGTCACGATCAGCCAGACCAGCCCGGTCACGAAGACGATGGAGAGAATGCCGTAGATCGCGGCTTCCATCCGTTCGGGGGTGTTGAGTGCCATCGCCACGCCCGAGGCGACCATCGCGCCGACCACGGTTCCAAGGATCGAGCCGCCGATGCCCCAAGTGTAGCCCATCAACATGCCCGTCACGCAGCAGGCGAGATAGACCACCGCCAGCCCATACCAGTAAAGACGCACCATTCACGCTGCCCTCTGCCATGCCTCGGCCGGGCCTCGTTCGTCGGGTCCGGCATCAAATTATCCAAACCATACGCAAAAGGGGGGGATGTCGCAACGCCGCGCGGGGCGTGCCGCGGCCGTCCTGTGGCCCGAGTGCAGCAGCGCGGGCCGGGAACCCTAGCGTTCCGCGCAGCGCCCCGAGACGACGGGCTCGCCACCGTCGGTGCGGCTGACGGCCCAGTCTCCGGTCGCGGGGTCGCGCACCCAGTCCACCTCGGACGAGCCGGTGCGGCCGATGCAATGCCGCGTCGCCATGAACCGCGCGCTTTCGCGGGCGTCGGCAAGCGTCGCGCCGGGCGCGCGCACCAGAACCGTGAAGTCGCGCCAGGTCTCGCCGGTGTTCAGCCGTGCATCATAGGGCAGATCCGCGGCCCTCGGGCCACGATCACTGAGCGCGGCGCAGCCCGTGACAAGGAACAGGACAACCCCCGACAGGATCGTGCGTCGCATCAGTGTGCTGGTCATGGCTGCTCCGTTCGCGTGGCTTCGGCGCGCTGACGCCGCCGTGCCCTGTCTGCATATCCGGCCATAGCCCCGTGTCGCAAGCCCCGAGGCGGCCTCGGCGGCCCTGCCGGGCCCGGCCGGGCCCTAGACGCGCGCGGCGCGCGTGATCCCGAAGGCCGCCCGCAGGCGCGCGACGACACCGGCCAGCCCCCCGATCAGCTCGGGCGGCGGGCCATCCTCGGGCCGAGCCTCGGACGCGGTCACGGGGCGCGCCGCGCGCAGGCGGTCCATCGCCTCGCGCTCGAGCGTTTTCGCATCCACGGCGGCATGGCACATCGGATCGCCCTCCCCTGCAGTCCGGCCTTACTCGGCCGCGATCTCGACCGTTCCGCCGCGCTTGACGCGGATGCGGTCCTCGATCTCGTGACGGAAATGGCGCACGAGGCCCTGGATCGGCCAGGCCGCCGCGTCACCGAGCGCGCAGATCGTGTGGCCCTCGACCTGCTTGGTCACGTCGAGCAGCATGTCGATCTCCTCGACCTGCGCCTCGCCCTTCACCAGCCGGTCCATGACCCGCATCATCCAGCCCGTCCCCTCGCGGCAGGGCGTGCACTGGCCGCAGCTCTCGTGCTTGTAGAACTTGGACAGACGCCAGATCGCCTTGATGATGTCGGTGGACTGATCCATCACGATCACCGCCGCGGTCCCGAGGCCCGAGCGCTGCTCGCGCAGCCAGTCGAAATCCATGATCGCGCCCTCGCGCATCACCTCGCCGGGCAGCATCGGCACCGACGAGCCGCCGGGGATCACGGCCTTGAGGTTGTCCCAACCGCCACGGATGCCGCCGCAATGGCGGTCGATCAGCTCGTCGAAGGGGATGCTCATCTCCTCCTCGACGACGCAGGGGTTGTTCACATGGCCCGAGATGGCGAACAGCTTGGTGCCCGCGTTGTTCGGACGGCCGAAGCCCGCGAACCACTCGGCCCCGCGCCGCAGGATCGTGGGCACGACGGCAATGGATTCGACGTTGTTCACCGTGGTCGGGCAGCCATAAAGCCCCGCCCCCGCCGGGAACGGCGGCTTCATCCGCGGCATCCCCTTCTTGCCCTCGAGGCTTTCGAGAAGCGCGGTTTCCTCGCCGCAGATATAGGCCCCCGCGCCGTGATGCAGGTAAAGGTCGAAATCCCAGCCCGACTTGGCGGCGTTCTTGCCCAGGAGCCCGGCCTCGTAGGCCTCGTCGATGGCGGCCTGCAGCGCCTCGCGCTCGCGGATGTATTCGCCGCGAATGTAGATGTAGCAGGCATGCGCCTGCATGGCGAAGGAGGCGATCAGGCACCCCTCGATCAGCGTGTGGGGATCATTGCGCATGATCTCCCGGTCCTTGCAGGTGCCCGGCTCCGATTCGTCGGCGTTCACCACCAGGTAGCTGGGCCGCCCGTCCGATTCCTTGGGCATGAAGGACCACTTCAGCCCGGTGGGGAAGCCCGCGCCGCCGCGCCCGCGCAAACCGCTCGCCTTCATGATCTCGACGATCTTGTCGCGGCCCAGACCGATCAGGTCCTTCGTGCCGTCCCAGTGCCCGCGCGCTTTCGCGCCCGCCAGCGTCCGGTCATGCATCCCGTAGATATTCGTGAAGATCCGGTCTTTGTCCTGAAGCATCTGGCCTCTCTCGCGTCTCTCTCGGCCCGGGTCCGTCGGGCGTCACTGTCGGGTGGCGTCAGCCGTCCGAGGCATCCTCGCGCCGCGCTTTCCACACCCAATAGGTCACAAATAGCGCCCAGACCAGTGCGGCAATCGCCGCAAGGTCGATGAGGAAGGCAAAGCGCACCGGCAGGCCGAACCGCCCGCCCAGGAAACTCGCCCCCATCCACAGCACCATGGTCGATGCCATGACGATGGCCGCCATGCGGATCTGGCCGCGGCGGCGGCGCTCGGTCTCGCTGTGCTCGGGTGACTTCGGCATCTCCGGTCCCTGCGGTCTCGGGTCGCCCGTCCCCTAGCGGATCACGGGGGGCCGAGGCAATCCCCGGCCCCGCCGCGGGTCACGTCAGCGCACGCGCCTGCCCCACGATGTCATGCCGGGCGCAGATCATGCGAAACCCCTTTTGCTGCGCATCGAGCCAGGCGATCCCCTCCTCGTCCAGCGCGGCAAGCTGGTCGTAGTGGAAGATCCCGAACTCGTTGAGCGCGGCCGCAAGCTTCGGCCCCACCCCCGCAAGCACGGTCAGGTCATCGGCCTTGCCGCCCCGCGGCTCGTCCAGCAGATGCGGGCTTGGCATATCGGCGGCCAGAGCGGGCTCGGGCGCGGGCACCGGCTCGGGGTCGGGGACCGCCACCGCGACCGGCGTCGGCTCGGGCGCAGGTGCCGCTTGCGGCGTGGCGACCGGCGCGACGGTCGGTTCAACCGGCGGCTCGACCGCCGGCTCGGACACCGGAATATCCGGCGTCATCGGCACGACGCGGGCCGTCCCCTGCGCTGCAACAGACGCTGGAGCGGCGGCCACGCGCGCCATCGCGGCCCAGAAGCTGCGCGGGGCGCTCAACCCCATGTGCAGCGTCTGGAACGCGGCGTTTCCGGCAAAGGCCGTGCTGTATCCGGTAACGTGCAGGATCGTGCGCTGGACGGCCTGGCCGCGCAGCCACATGTCTTCGGCGAAGTTCATGTCCACCTCTCGGGTTTCGTGTTCAAAAACCCTCCCGGTGGCCAGTATACTCAGTAAACGTCGCCCTTGTCGACTTTTTGCGAAAACTCCGTCTGACCGCCCGAAGCGAGCAGCTTCGCCTGTTCGACCCAGGTATCGCGGCTGACGCGGCCCTTGAAGCCCTCGAGGTTCCGGTCGACCCAGGCGACCTCGTCCTCGGTCCAGGCCGCGATCTGGTCGAAATGGTAGAAGCCAAGGGAATTACACAGCTTTTCAAGCTTGGGGCCAATCCCCTTGATCTTCTTGAGGTCATCCGCCCCGCCCTCGCGCGGCGCGTCGAGCGTCGCGGGGCGGGTGCCCTCCTCGCTGGTGGCCGGGGTCGGTGCGGCCGGTTCCGGCGCAGCCTCGGGGGCCTGTTCCGGCATCGGGGCCGGGGTTTCTGCCGCGGCGGGTGCGGGTGCCGGGGCCGGGGCCGACTCCGATGCAGCCGGGGCGGCAGGGGCCGCCGGAGCGGCAGGGGCGGGCGATGCGGCCTGCGCCGGAGCCTGCGCCGTGGCAGCGGCGGTCACGCTGCCCGGCTTGACGGGACCGGGCAGCGGTTTGAGAAACAACCAGGACAGGAGCGCGCCGAGCACCAGAAAGATCACCGCAGCGGCGAAGAGCGCCTGCAGCAGGGTCCAGTCCCCGAGGATCATCAGACCCGCCATGGCGACGAAGCCCGCCGCCGAGGCGATGGCCCAGACGATGGCCAGGTTGATCAGGCCGCCGGACGTTGAATTCATGACAGTTTCCCCCGTTATGCGTATCGCACCGCATGTGTAGCCCGGAGAAAACCGTTTGTCTTGTCCCTTCAGGACGATTTGTCGCGCCCCGTGACTTCTGCGGCGCGGGCCGCCAGCATCGCGTCGTAATCGGTGGCGAAGAGAAGCTGGCCCAGCCAGCCGCCCACGACCGTGGTGCCCAGCCCCGCGACAGCGCCCACCGCGACCCACAGGCCCAGCCAGCCCACCGCCGCCAGCGCCACGGTCAGGCCCATGATCGCCGCCCCGGTCCAGACCACCATGATCGCCACAAGCTTATATCGTCCGGTCATGCCTGCTATCTCCCTCACATCGCAGATTTTTTCACGTTGCGAGCAGGTAGCGGCGCGCAGCCCGGCGTCGAGGCGCACGGGCTGCGACATATCGGCAAAAAGGCGGGATCAGCCCTCGGCGGCGAAGGCCTTGGCCTGTGCGATCCAGTCGTCGCGCTCGATCCGGCCCTTGAACTTCAGGCGCGCATCGACCCAGGCGACCTCGGCGGGCGTCCAGGCGGCGATCTGGTCGAAATGGTAGAACCCCATCTCGTGCAGCAGCCCCTCGAGCTTCGGACCCACGCCCGTGATCCGCTTCAGGTCATCGGGCGCCTGCCCCGCGCGCGGCGCGTCCAGCCGCTCGGGCTCGACCTCCTCCACCTCGGCGGCGGCGGCGGGCGCGCCCGCCTCGGGCTTGGCGGTGCCCTGAACGGGGGCTTCGCGCTTGTCGATACCGGTCTTGTCGGCGGGAACCGCCTCGGCCAGCACGGGCTTTTTCGGCGTGGGCTTCACGTCGACCGCGCCCGACTGCTTGCCCCAGGGGGCGAGCAGCGGCACCTCGGTGCCGTCGATGCGCTTGATCGTGTCACCGATATCGGTCGCCAGCCGCGCCGAGACGTTCAGCGCGTCGCGCCCCGCCTCGTGTTCGGTGAGCGAGGTCAGCCCGCCCGCCGGTTCGCTGGCATAGCGCCCGTTCTGCGGCCCCGGCGTGGGCACGCGGCCCGCGGCCATCTCGTCGATCAGCCAGCCCAGTTTCTCGGCCGTCAGGTCCTCGTAGTAATC
>JAOARA010000106.1 GCA_025211115.1 Roseicyclus sp.
GTTCATCACATGGGCGGCCGAGGATCTCGGGATCGCGCTGGCCTTCGAGGGCGAGGGGGTGGAAGAGATCGCCCGCGTCGTCTCGGTCGAGGGCGACAAGGCGCCCGCGGTGAAACCGGGCGACGTGATCCTGCGGATCGACCCCAAGTATTTCCGCCCCGCCGAGGTCGAGACGCTCCTGGGCGACCCGTCCAAGGCCAAGGCCCGGCTCGGCTGGGAGCCCGAGATCACCGCGCGCGAGATGTGCGCCGAGATGGTCGCCGAGGATCTGAAGGCCGCGCAACGCCATGCGCTGCTCAAGGCGCATGGCTTCGACATGCCCGTCGCGCTGGAAGGGTAGGGGGCATCATGGGCAAGATCTTCGTTGCAGGCCACCGCGGCATGGTGGGGGGCGCGATCCTGCGGCAGTTGCAGGCGCGGGGCATCGGGACCGTCACCCGAAGCCGTGCCGAGCTGGACCTGACCGACCAGGCGGCCGTGCGCGCCTTCATGGCCGAGGAACGCCCCGAGGCGGTGATCCTCGCCGCGGCCAAGGTCGGCGGCATCCACGCCAACAACAGCTACCCGGCCGAGTTCATCCGCGACAACCTCGCCATCGAGTTGAACGTGATCCACGAGGCCTGGGCGGCGGGGGTGCGGCGGCTGCTGTTTCTCGGGTCTTCCTGCATCTACCCGCGCGAGGCCGCCCAGCCGATGCGCGAGGATGCGCTGCTGACCGGCACGTTGGAGCCGACGAACGAGCCCTATGCCATCGCCAAGATCGCGGGCATCAAGATCTGCGAAAGCTACAACCGGCAATACGGCACCGACTACCGCAGCGTGATGCCCACGAACCTCTACGGGCCCGGCGACAACTTCCACCCCGAGAACAGCCACGTCCTGCCCGCCCTGATCCGCCGCTTTCACGAGGCGGCGCAGGACGGCCGCGCGGAGGTGGTGATCTGGGGCAGCGGCACGCCCCGGCGCGAGTTCCTGCATGTCGACGACATGGCCGCGGCCTCGCTCTTCGTGATGGATCTCGACCGCGCGAGCTACGAGGCCAACACCCGGCCGATGCTGAGTCATATCAACGTGGGCACCGGCACGGATGTCAGCATCCTCGAGCTGGCGCGGATGGTGGCCGAGGTCACGGGCTTCCGCGGCGCGATCCGCTGCGACACGACCAAGCCCGACGGCACGCCGCGCAAGCTGATGGATGTCTCGCGCCTGCGCGACATGGGCTGGCAGGCCCGCATCGACCTGCGCGACGGGATCGAAGAGACCTATCGCTGGTTCCTCGATCACGCCGAGGACGCGCGGCTCTGACCCTCGGGGTGCCGGCGTTGGCGAAAGGTGCGCAGTGCCATCTTAAGTGGCGGCTTCGAGCGATTTGACCCCGTGGTGCGCCAATGCGCCTGCAGCGGGTCGCGCAGGCCATGGTATCCACTGACAATGGTGCGATGACGATCGTCTGGCTTGAACGTCCTTGCGCCGGGGTGTTGCCGCGGCCATGGCCATCACGGGCATCCCGCAATGATCGGACAACGGGATGCGGCGCGTGGCCTGTGTCCCCGTGGCTCATGCAAAGCCCCCGTTGTCCGATCATCGAGACCTCCGGTCACATCCGGGCCGACACGGTCGGCAGCCCGCCCAACCGGACCTAGCGGGCCCGTCTCACCAACCGGTGCCAGTGCAACCCGGCGACGTAGCGCAGCCGATACCGCAAGTTGCGCCCGGCCTGCGCCAGCCCGGCGACCCCGCGCGAGCGGCGGCGCGTTTTCTGGATGCTGCCCTCCTCGAAAGAGGTTTCGCCGAATTGCAGCGGTGGCGGCAGGACCGAGGCGATCCGCAGGCCAAGCTCCCAGAAATGCTTGTGAT
This sequence comes from Roseicyclus sp., assembly GCA_025211115.1. Lineage (GTDB taxonomy): Bacteria > Pseudomonadota > Alphaproteobacteria > Rhodobacterales > Rhodobacteraceae > Roseicyclus. The sequence continues at coordinate 1,858 of JAOARA010000106.1, forward strand.
CCTCGTCGACCGGGCGCGAGACGGGCAGGGCCCCGGCGGCAAGGCGCGCGGCCGTATCCTTGCGGATCGCGTAGCCCAGCATTGTCGTCGGCACCTTGTAGGGTATGACGATCTCGGCCCCGCCCGCGGCCCCGTCGCCCCCGGCAGCCCCGACGACAAGCGGGCGGCGGTCGAGCAGGCGCTGGGGCTTGTCCAGCGAAAAGAGCTTCACGATATCCCATGCGTCGCCGTCACGAGCCAGCGCCTCGAGCACGGCGGGCAGGCTGTCGCGCGCGGCGAAATCATCCTCCAGCACGATGCCGCCCGGCGCATCGCCTGCGGCGATCCTCTCCCACAGGGCGACATGGCTGAGGTAACAGCCGATCTCGGCCCTGTTCATCGGATGCCGGAACCGCCGTGCATTCGCATCCGCGTCATAGACGCGCGGCAGCTCGTCCTCGGGGATCGCGCGGCCGTTCACGGCGGAGAAGCGCGTGAAGTCAATGCCGAGCCGGTCCAGTTCGGCGCGGGCGCGCGCCATCCGGTCGGGGTTCTCGTCCATGTTGATCACGTAGACCGGCCAGCCGTTCATGTGTCGCCCTCCAGCCATTTGCGCCAGCCCGGCGCGGTCGCGTCGAGCGCGGCCTCGACATCGTCGTGGGGGAAGCTGTCGGCGAAGCTTGCGTCGCGCGCCAGTGTCAGCCCCTGTTTTTCGTCCAGCCGCGCCTTGAGGCGGCGCAGCAGCCCCGGCGTCAGTCCCGCGCGGGCCTCGGGCAGGGACCAGGCCGCGCTGGCGGCAAGGCGCTCCTGCTTGCGCAGGTAGCGGGAGCCGGGATTGGCCGCGAGTTCGTAATTCGCAAAGCCGCCGCCGGTCTTCAGGAATTTCAGGTGCCAGTAGAACCAGCCGGCAAAGCGCCGCTCCAGCCCGCCGCGGGCGAAGCGTTCGAAGCGGGGGTCGTGCACGAAATGCGTGTCTTCGCGCACGCGGAAAAAGCCGATGTCCCCCCCGCCCGACACCGGATCGGCCGCGGGGATCGCAAGCCGCCCGCCCGCGTCGCGCAGCAGGTTCGGGCCGGAGAAACAATGCAGCGCCGCGTCATCGGCGCGCCCTGCGCGGATCGCGCCGGTCATCGCCTCAAGCGCGGCAGGGATGGCGAGGTGGTCATCGTCGAGCTTCACCGCCCATTGGTGCCGGGTCATGGCGAGGGCGAAATTGTAATAGGTCACGATCGAGGACGGATCGCTGCCCGGTGTGAGCCTGTGACCGTCGCTGCCCACCGGGTGAACGCGCGGCGCGTAGTGGTAGACGCGCAGCTTCGGGCCGAACTCGGCGGCGAGCCGTGCAAGGATGTCGGGCGTGGCGTCGGTGCATTGGTTGAAGACCGCGACGATCTCGTCGAACTGCTCGACATGGGTGCGGATCGTCGCCTCGAGGAAATCCGCGCCGTTCCTGATCCGCATGAAGGCCGAGACCCCCGGCAGCCGCGCGCCGGGTGCAAGCAGGCCGGGATGGAACTCGTAGGTTTCGATGCGTTCGATCATGGGCGCGCCGCGGTGGATCGCGTTGCACCGGCAACGCTGGGTGAAAAAGCTGCGCCGCGACGCTGCAGGCAGGGCCGGTTCAGGCTCTGCCTCGGGCGCGGCACCTTGCCCGTGGTGATA
>JAOARA010000107.1 GCA_025211115.1 Roseicyclus sp.
CCGGTTCGATGGGGCCGTAGGGTGGGCATTCTGCCCACCATGGTGGGGTGGAACCCCACTGTACTACTGCTCAATTACTATTCAGCCACACTATATTACTATTCAGCCACACTATCGAACCTGCGCTGAATCTTTGCCACCAAATAATTCCAAATTGGGTTTGGCGCACCTTCTGCATTAGCACGTTGATCCATCCTATCAGCCGGATTAAACGTTAGCTGGTGAAAGGCTGCGACGACAATTTCATCTTCATAAGAAGGTGCCTGTTTCTTGAACCCATCTACCGACGCCGCGATAGACCGCTTGTAGGCATAGTGTTCCTTGAGCTTGAAGAGCTTAGAGTATCGACCGGCTGAAAAGCTTGTAAGCCAAAGAAAGGGGAAAATGAGAAGAAGTCTCGCGCCTGCCTCTACAACAATCGAAACATAGTCTGAATCCTGCGTTGTCACGGCAGCACGTAAACCAAACTCCACACCTGTGATATGCTCTGCCAGTGCAGCCAACGGAGGTACAACCATAAGAATCAATGGCAGCGAAAAAATTGACAACAGCACAATCGAGAAATAAAAACCCTTGCGTGCGCCACGTAGACTATCTTCCAAGCTATCACGGTATTCTGCAAACTCTCTAGCCAGACCGGCGGTGGTCGCGCCACTGAGCATGTCTTCGGCTTCTTGGAGTTGGGCTTCAATGCGTGCCCGCAGAGTTTTTTCCGTCTCAAGTTCCCTCTGCAACTGCTCACTTAACCTATCGATCCTATCAAATCGTTCCTGCATATCCTTATCTAGAACTTCAAAATCAGTCTTGTAGGCCTCCACCTTTTCCGAGAGCTGCTCAGCGGTGACAAGAAACGATTTCACTTCTGAAACTGCGCTTTCGCTTGTTGAAACATCCGCCTCAATTTGAGCTAAATGTTGTTTTGAACGCACCTCGACATCACTAGTCTCAACATAGCTCTCATCAATTTTTTTTGCCACTTCTCCTACTTGCTTACGTAGGGATTTTACCTCTTCCACCGTTTGCTTTACTTGGTTGACTTGGCGAGTTACCGTGCCCTTTCGCCGCGTTAGGTCCTCGTAAGCATCGGAATAATTTTGAAATATCTTCTCAAAGCTCTTTTTTTCTGCATCTTGGAGCAAGAGTAGCCATGGATAGTGCTGCAAGAAGAGATTTCGTAGCGCATCGTCCACGTTATCGATCAGTTCCAACAGATTTGTGGTACCAGCCTTGGGATCTTGGATTACGAAATTAGATCCGTTGAATACACCTTGCGCCTCCACAGCCGCGCTTAGCCTCTCAAGGATATTCTTCAACTCCTCAAGTTCGACAAAGAACTGATCTTTTACCAGCCATACAATGGCTGCATCCTCTTGAACTGAGCGTGAGAGTTCAATAAGTTGAACAAGCGGCTTCTGGAGTTCGGCAATTGAAAAGCTCCTCTCAGGGAGTAGCTCTTCTTGATCGATCCCAAGCTCCTCGTTTCTGGACCGGCTGTCTAGTGCTTCACGAAATGAAGCCCATCCGTCCGCGATGCCTTCAATAATTTCACCATAGTTACTCACCCAAACACCTCCACAAACTCCCGCCACTCGCCTTTACTCATCCCCGAGGTGTCCTGCGTCACCGCCTCCCCCGCGAGCCGACGCTTCAGCACCTCGACCCCCTTCCCGCTCAAACTCACCCCCCCCATCCGGTAATCCTCGAAGGCCGCGTAGGCCGCCGGCACCCAGTCGGCCACCAGCTTGCACATCAGCTCCGCATAGACCCGGATCTCGTATTGCGCATGGGCATCCGCCCGCAGCCGCAGGAAGTGGAAGAGGTTGTGCAGGTCCGTCTTCCAATACCATTGCGTGTAGACATTCGCGGGCAGGTTCATCCGCGCCAACTCCCGCGCCAGCCCCTGCTGGCCGTCTTGCGACAGCATCTCCTCGTAGTGGTCATAGGCCCGCATCGCGTCTGATTTCAGGATCTCCAGCACCCGCGCCGCCTCGGCCCCCTCCAGCACCGCGCCGCGGCCCTGGTTGTTGACCGTGGATTGCGCCGCCAGCGCATCCGGCTCGGGGATGTAGAACTCCCGATCCAGGATCGAGTAGCGCGCGGAATACTCGTTCACATTGGCCGTCCGGTGCCGGATCCACTGCCGCGCGACGAAGACGGGCAGCTTGACGTGGAACTTGACCTCGCACATCTCGAAGGGCGTCGAATGCCAGTGCCGCATCAGGTAGCGGATCAGCCCGGCATCATCGCGCGCCTTCTTCGTCCCCGCCCCGTAGCTGACCCGCGCCGCCTGCACGATGGCGGCGTCGTCGCCCATGTAGTCGATCACCCGGACAAAGCCGTGGTCCAGCACGGGATGGGCGGTGTAGAGATGCGCCTCCATCCCCTCGGATACCGCGCGCAGCGTCTGGCGCGGCGTCGCGCGGGCGTCTTCGATCTCGGCCTGGGCCTCGGGGGTGAGCGGCATGAGCCTCTCCTTTTTCAACATCATTTACAGGGCGCGTCCCCCATATCTTGCATCACGCGCCCCCCGTGCCGCAAGATAAAGGGGGCCAACCCGCGCGCAGTTACCCACAGGAAATTTACGCGCAGCGGGGCTGCGCCGCCCGCCGCGCCGCGTTACTCTGGCGACAGCATCACGACGGAAGGGAGACCGAAGATGAGCATCCGCTACCTGCACACCATGGTGAGGGTGAAGGACCTCGCGGCCTCCATGGCCTTCTACCAGCTTCTCGGCCTGCACGAGACCCGCCGCCACGAAAGCGAGCAGGGCCGCTTCACCCTGATCTTCATGGCCCCGCCCGGACAACCCGACTGCCCGGTGGAACTCACCTACAACTGGGACGGCGACGAGGGGCTGCCGTCGGACAGCCGCCATTTCGGCCATCTCGCCTACGAGGTCGACAACATCTACGAGACCTGCGCCCACCTGCAGGAGAACGGCGTGACCATAAACCGCCCGCCCCGCGACGGGCGCATGGCCTTCGTCCGCTCGCCCGACAATATCTCCGTCGAACTGCTCCAGAAGGGCGAGGCGCTGGCCCCCGCCGAACCCTGGGCCTCGATGGAGAACACCGGGCATTGGTGAGGGCCGCGCCCCTCGCCCTGGCGCTTGCCTGCGCGGCCGCGCCCGCCGCCGCGCAGGAGCAGTGCCGCCTCGCGCTGATGCTGGCGATCGATGTCTCGGCCTCGGTCGACGCGGCGGAATACCGCCAGCAGCTCGACGGCATCGCCGCCGCGCTGATCGCCCCCGAGGTGGTAAGCGGCTTTCTCGACGGCCCCGGCCCGGTGGCGCTGTCGATCTTCGAATGGTCGGGCCGCTTCCAGCAGGACATTCTCGTCGACTGGACCCTCGTCACCTCGGAAGAGACCCTGACCACCCTCGCCGAACGCGTCGCGCGCCGGACCCGCCAGCACGAGGATTTCCCGACCGCGCTCGGCTACGCGCTCGGCTTCGCCGCCGACCGCTTCGCCGCCGCGCCCCCCTGCCTGTTCCAGACACTCGACGTCTCGGGCGACGGGCAGAACAACGACGGCTTCCCGCCCGGCGCGGCCTATGAACACTTCCCATTCGAGGGCATCACGGTGAACGGGCTCGCCATCGGCGGCGCCTCGCGCGGGATCGAGGCCTATTTCCTCGAAGAGGTCATCCGCGGCCCCGGCGCCTTCGTCGAGTTCGCCGCCAGTCACGCCGAGTTCGCCGAGGCCATGCGCCGCAAGCTCGAACGCGAGTTGCGCGTGATGATTCTCGGCGGCCTGGCCCTCCCCACCGGCCAGTTGCCCCGTTAACCCCGCATCAAGGTTAACGCGCCGTCTCCGGGCCGCCCGCGCGCACACACCCGCCAGGACCGCGACGTTACCCTCACCGAACGTCAAGGTAAACGCGCCACCGTCCCCCCTTCATCTTGGCCAAAAAACTCCCGCCGGAGGCTCCCGCACGCGTCACATGCGCCACGCTCGGAAGACCGGGCGCCGCCCGCCGCCATGGCCGCAGGCGCCCCATATCTGCCACCCTACACCGGCAGCACCGCCAGCCCCACGCGCCGCCCCTCGGACAGGAGCACGTTATAGGTGCGGCAGGCCGCCGGGCTCGCCGCCACTTCGACGCCCAGGCCCGCCGCCTCCAGCGCAGCGCGCAGGCCACGGGGGATATGCGCGATCTCGGCCCCGGTTCCCACCAGCAGCACGTCGATCTCGTCCGCTGCCGCCGTCAGCCGCGCGGCATCCTCGTAGCCGCCCCAGGAAAACACCCCCGAGGGCAGCACCGCGACCGCCCCCTCCATCACCTGCCCGCCGACCCGGAAGAACCCCGGCCCGTAGCCGTCCACCGGGCGGCTGTCGTCGAATGTCACCTCGTTCATGCGCATGGGAAAGCGCCTCCGTCCTTCAGCTCCAGACCGGCAGCCCCGCCAGCGCCGAGGCCGCGATGATCGCATGGGCCGTGCGGGCATAGACCGCCTCGGCCGCGGGGTCGAACAGCGCCTGCCCGACCCGGTTGCCCAGAGCATAGGGCACCACCAGCAAAAGGCCCAGCCACAGCGCCGCGGGCGGCAACAGGCCCTGCAGCCACAGCTGCGGCAACAGCAGCAGCGACGACAGCGTCAGGAAGACCAGCGTGTTGGCCCGCGTCACCGCCGCCGCCGCCCCCGCGCCGAGGTTGAACAGGATCACCACCGGCCCGGTCAGCCCGGTCGCCCCGCCCACCAGGCCCGTGGCCAGCCCCACGCCCAGCCGCGCCCCCGCCCGCGGCGCGCTGCGCATCCGCCAGCCCGCCAGAAGGGCCGCCAGCGTCACCAACACCACGCCCGACACGGTCCAGCGGATCGCCGCCTCCTCCCATGTCCTGAGCGCCCAGATCCCCGCCGGAAAGCCCAGCATCGCCGCCAGCAGCAGCTGGCCCAGCGCCGGTTTCTCCACCACGGGCCAGGCCCGCGGCACCACCGTCCACAGCGACACCAGCGCCGAGAGCGAGAACGCCCCGATCGCGATCTCCGGCGGCACGATGGCCACCGCGACGGGCAGGAACACCAGCGCCGCCCCGAACCCCGCGAAGCCATAGACCGCGCCCGCGACGAAGACCGCCCCGAGCAGCCAGAAAAGCCCCGGCAGCGCAAGCGCCGCCAGCAGCCCCTCAGGCATCGATGTTGGAGAACTGCGTTCCGGACTTCGCGTCGGGCTTGGACCAGTCCCGCTTCACGCCGATCATCAGAACGATGTTCTTGGCCACGAAGATCGAGGAATAGGTCCCCACGATCACGCCCCAGAAGATGGCGAAGACGAAGCCGCGGATCACGGCGCCCCCCAGCACCAGGAGCGCCAGCAGCGCCAGCAACGTGGTGCCGGAGGTCATCAGCGTGCGCGACAGCGTCTCGTTCGCCGACAGGTTCATCACCTCGCGCAGGTCGCGGCTCTTGAACTTGATCAGGTTCTCGCGCAGCCGGTCGAAGATCACCACCGTGTCGTTGATCGAATAGCCCACGATGGTCAGAAGCGCCGCGATGGTCGCCAGGTCGAAGCGGATCTGCAACAGGCTGAACAGCCCGATGGTCAGCACGATGTCATGCACCAGCGCCGCCACCGCACCCACCGAGAACTGCCATTCGAAGCGCAGCCAGATATAGACCAGGATCGCCGCGAGCGAGGCCAGAACCGCGATCATCGCGGTCTGGATCAACTCGCCCGAGACCTTGGGCCCGACCGATTCCACGCTCGGGAAGGTCATCGCCGGATAGACCCCGCGCAAGGCCTCCTGCACCGCGGCGACGGTCTCGGGGGTGACGCTCTCCTGCCCCTCCTGCGCCTGGATGCGGATCATCGCCACGTTCTGCTCGGGGCCGAAGGTCGGGTCGAACACCTCGGTGATCGACACGTCGCCCAGGTTCAACGCCTCCAGCGCGGCGCGGTAATCGCCCACGTCCACCGGCTGCGAGCTTTCCGTGCGGATCGTCGTGCCGCCCAGGAAGTCGATGCCGAAATTCAGCCCCATGGCGAACCAGATGCCCAGCGACAGCACCATCGCCACCACCGAGGCCCCGAAGGTCAGACGGGCATGTTTGAAGAAATCGATGTTGGTGTCTTGCGGAACAAGGCGCAGGCGCATCGGATCAGACCTCGATGGATTTCGGGCGACGCCGGTCGAACCAGGTCACGATGAACAGGCGCGTCACGTAGATCGCGGTGAAGACCGAGGTGACGATCCCGATCCCCAGCGTGACCGAGAAGCCGCGCACCGGGCCCGAGCCCAGCACGAAGAGGATCACCGCGATGATGAAGGTCGTCAGGTTCGCGTCCACGATGGCGCTCAGGGCGCGGCTATAGCCCAGCTCGATGGCGCGCGCCGGTCCCTTCGCGGTCTTCAGCTCCTCGCGGATGCGCTCGAAGACCAGCACGTTGGCGTCGACCGCCATGCCGATGGTCAGCACGATCCCCGCGATCCCCGGCAGGGTCAGCGTGGCCCCGATCAGGCTGAGAACGCCAAAGATCAGCCCCACGTTCAGGATCAGCGCCAGCGAGGCGAACACCCCGAACAGGCCGTAACTCAGCACCATGAAGACCAGCACCGCGGCAAAGGCCACCAGCGCCGCGATCTCGCCGGCCGCGATGCTGTCCGCGCCCAGCTCCGGCCCGATGGTCCGCTCCTCGAGGAACACCATCTCGGCCGGCAGCGCGCCCGCGCGCAACAGCACGGCCAGCTCGGTCGAGGTCTCGACGTTGAAGTTGCCCGTGATCTGCCCCGAGCCGCCCGTGATCGCCTGCCGGATCACCGGCGCGCTGATCACCTCTTCGTCCAGCACGATGGCGAAAGGCGCGCCCACGTTGGCCGCCGTGTAATTGCCAAAGGCCCGCGCCCCCGCCGGGTTGAACCGGAAGGTGACGCTCGGCTGCCCGGTCTGCTGGTCGAAGGCCGGCTGGCTGTCGACAAGGTCATCCCCCGTCACCACCGGCGTCTGTTCCAGCACGTAGAACACGCCCTCCTCGTCCATCGAGGGCAACAGGATCTGCCGGCTCTCGACCGTCGCATCGGCATCGACCGCGCGCCGCACGACCGGGTGAAAGGTCAGCCGCGCCGTCGTCCCGATCAGGTCCTTCAGCTCCTGCGCCGAGCCGATGCCGGGCACCTGGATCAGGATGCGGTCGCGCCCCTGGCGCTGGATGGTGGGTTCCCGCGTGCCCGCCTCGTCGACGCGGCGGCGCACGATCTCGACCGATTGCTGCATCGTGCGGGTGTCGGTCGCCTCGCGCTCGGCCTCCGACAGGGTCACGATGATCAGGTCATTCTCCCCCCGCACGTCCAGCGTGGGCGACCCCACCCCGGTCAGGCTCACCACCGGCGTCGCCAGCTCCCGCACCGCGGCCACCGCCGTGGCGATCCCCTCGGGGCGGCTGATGCGCACCTGCAACTCGCCCGCGGGCGCATCCTGCCGCCGGATCGTGCCGACCTCGTCGCGCACGTCGCGCAGCGCGTCGCGCACCTCGGGCCAGAGCGCGTCCATCCGCGCCTCGTAGACATCGGCGACCTGCACCTCGGCCAGCAGATGCGCGCCGCCCCGCAGGTCGAGGCCAAGGTTCACCAGCGTCGACGGCAGGAACTCGGGCCACAGCCCCCGCTCCGCCTCCAGCGCGTCATTGGTCGCGCCGGTGCCCTCGATCGCCGCCACGGCGTCGTTGTGCCGCTCCACCCGCTCGTAGAACAGGTTGGGCATGGCGAAGCTCAGCCCCGCCAGCAGCACGAAGATGATCATCAACCGGTTCCACAGGGGGATCTGAAGCATCGGGGGCCCTTTCGGACGGGAGGGTCAGTCGGGCGCGAAGGCTCAGTCGTTGGCGGCGGCGGGCTCGGTCTTGGAGCGGACCTGCGCGATGGTCGGGCGCAGCACGCGCACCTTCATGCCGGTCGCCAGCTCCACCTCGACCTCGGTGTCGTCCTTCACCTTGGTGATCTTGCCGATGAGGCCACCCGCGGTGACGATCTCGTCCCCCCGGCGCAGCGCGCCGATCATGGCCTGGTGTTCCTTCACCTTCTTCTGCTGCGGACGGATCAGCAGGAAATACATGATCACGAAGATCAGGATCAGCGGGATGAACTGGGCAAAGGCTTCCATGGTCTGAGCGGTCCTTGTTGCGGCATCACGGGCAAGGGGCGGTCCGCCCCCGGTCAAAAGTCGGCGCACCCTAATTCCGGGGTCCGGGGAAGGCAAGGCGCGCCCCCCGTCGCGCATCCCGGTCACATGGGCGCAGGCAAGCGCGGGGGCAAGCCCCGCCCGCTGTCCAACGCCGTAGGCCGGCCTTCAGCCCGGCGCCGGCTGCCGGGCTGAAGCCCGGCCTACACCTCTCACCCGGCGTAGGGTGGCAATCCTGCCCACCCTCGCCCTTTGCCCAATGGGCGGAACCTGCACCACCCCGCACCCCCCCGCCGTAGGCCCGGGGGCCGCCCGGCCCCCCCGGCCCCGCCCGCGCCCCCCCCCCCCCCCCCCCCGCGGGAGGCGGGGCTGCCGCCGGGCACCGCCGGCACCGCCGGCGACCACCCCAACCCCACCGCACACAAAACCCATTCCCCACCCCCTACCGTGCGCCCATCGCGTATGTACCCGGTGGGTACGCCCTGTGTACGGGGTGTGACGCGGCGCAACCCGCCCCTTCCCCCCTGCGC
>JAOARA010000108.1 GCA_025211115.1 Roseicyclus sp.
CGGTAATCGAGGAACCCCGTCACCCAGTGCAGGTTGACGACATCCGCCCCCGCGGCCGCGGCCCGCAGGTCGTGGCCGGGAGCCCAGGGGGTCGAGAAATACGCGTGCCCGCCGGCGATGGCGCGGTCGATGGCCGCCTGTTCCCCGCCCATCCGCCGCGCGAGCTTGGCCCACAGGCGTCGCGGGGCGACCCGCGCCTGCGGAGCCATGCGGATCTGCAGGACGGTCTCGTCCTCGGACCGACGCCTGCGCACCGCCATGCGCGAGGCCACGCCCTGCGCCGTGAGCGCCTTGTGCAACCGGTTGGCGGCAATCGCCGCCCCGCCGGTCAGGTCATGGGTGGAGACATGGAGAACGCGGGTCATGTGGGTGACCTCTCAGAAATACAAAATCGAAAAGTGGCGAGGCCACGGGGTCCGGCACGACAAACGCCGGGGCGGATATGCATATGCGGAACGACCGCGCCGTCACTTGCGCCGCCCCCCGCGCAAGGCGGCGGGCAGCTTCACGTTGCGAAGGATTTTCGGGGTGTAGTTCCTGCGCCGCGGGACGGCGGCCGCGGCCCGGTAGTGGTCCTTGACCTTCTCGACCATCTCGCGGTCTTCCACCACCTCGGCCGGGGCGATGAAGACCCCGCCGGGGTTCAGGTCCTGCCCCTCCTGAAAGCTCAGGTCGCTTCCGCAATGCACCCCGGTTCCGTCAAAACCCACGTTCCTTGCGAAACTCAGCTTGGGGTTGAGACACAGACCCTTGTTCAGGAAGATCGTGGCATACCAGAACACGGCCCATGTCTTGATGTCGCCACGGGCATTCGCAAGCACCTGGCTCCAGAAATCGTAATGGCCATCGAGGTTGAAGGCGTGGATGTCATCAGGGGTGAAGCTGTCCACGATCCGTTGCGGGTCGCGCGCGTAATGCGCCCAACGGTCCGCCCATGTCGCCCAGCCCCAGCAATTCATCACGCCCCAGAAGAAAAACGCGTCTGGCGCCGAGGTGTCGTTGATGATGGTGTGGGCCGAGATGTGCCAGACACGCGTGTCGGTTGCGTATTCCGCAAGGGCCGCGTTCATGACCGTCAGGAAGTCCGGGGAGACGACGATATCGTCCTCGAGCACGATGACGCGCCCGCGATCGCCGATCACGCCGCTCACCCCGGTGATGATGTTCTCGGCAAGGCCGACATTCACGGGGCGGGTGACGATGTTGCAGGACCGGAAGCCGCCCGAGGCGGCCTTGGCCACGTCGTGAACCTGCCGCACCTTCCTTTTGTCCAGCAGGGATTTCGGACCGTCGATGAAGACGTGGAGCTCCGACATCCGGGCCTCGGCGCAGGCCGCGAGTGCCGACAGGGTCTGCTGCAAGTGGTCGGGCCGGTTGAAGGCGAACACCACGATCGGCGCAAGCGCGCTGCCGGTGTCATCGGTCATCTCCACCTCCGTCAAGGTGGGGGCCGTGGTCGGAAGAACTGGCAAGGCGCATCGATACTCCGGACAGGTTGGTGAACGCGACACGATGCGGCAGGCCCGACACCGCCCCCACGCGTCCATGCCCGCCCCCGAACCATACCCGTGACGCCGCCCGCTTCAAGCAGATCGCGGGACACAGGCGCAGATCGGGGGCTGACGATCCCGAATGATGGCTCGCGGGATGACCCCCGACTTATCCTCTCGAAAAATCCTGCCGGTGCCGTAAGATGGCCCGACCCCGGTGCCGCGCCGGGGGTGTCATCTGCCTCCGGGGATGTCCCCGGATCGGGGGAGGCCGGTCGCGGCAGGGACATTTGTGCAGGTAACGAACATGGCAGATACGCCGCCCACACTGACCGAGGCCGTGACGCGGGATGTTCAGACGCTCCTGTCCGGCCCGCCCTCGACCGCGGCGCTGGAGCGCGCCTTGCGTCACCTGGCGAAATGGCGGTCGCAGCTGATCGAGAACACCCTGGTGCGCAAGGATGGCGTCGCGGTGCAGGGCGGCCCCTTCAAGGGCATGGCCTATCCCAGCCGCGCGACGGAAGGGGCGCGGGTCGCGCGCCTGCTGGGGTGCTACGAGGCGACGCTTGCGCCGGTCATCGAGCAGGCCATCGCGCGGGGCTATCCGCTGGTGATCGATATCGGCTGCGCCGAGGGCTATTACGCCGTGGGCCTCGCCACCCGGATGCCCGGAACCCGCGTGATGGCGCGCGATGAAAACCCCAGGGCGATGGAGAGCTGCGCCGCCCTTGCGCAGGCCAATGGCGTTGCCGACCGGGTCGAGCTGGGCGGGCGCTTTGCCCATGCCGATTTCGACATCTGCCGCGCGCAGGACACGCTGGTGATCTGCGACATCGAGGGGGCCGAGGACGCGCTGCTCGACCCCGCGCAGGCGCCGGGGCTGGTGCATGCCGATATCCTGGTGGAATGCCATGACGGCATGGTGCCCGGCCTGTCAGACCGCATCGCGCGCCGGTTCGAGGCCAGCCACGCGGTCACCCGGCTGCACCGCGCCACCGACAGCAGCGCCTTGCCGGGCTGGATGGAGGCGCTTGGCGATCTCGACCGCGCGCTTGCCCTTTGGGAATGGCGCGCGGGCCCGACCCCCTGGCTCTGGATGCAACGCCATGGCTGATCCCCTCCGCAACGCCGCCATCTATTACGCCGACGACGGCTACAGCCCCGAGAAGAAGGGCGTGAACGGCCGGCGCGTGGCCGGGGCCTCGTTCCTGAAGGGGTTCTTCCGGCACGCCGATGTCGATGAATTCATCTCGCTGACGCAGGGCCCGAACGGGGCGGCGAGTTTCGCCGCGCTTTACGCCTCGGCGACCGACCGCAAGCTGCCGCATCGGCCCGTCTACAGCGGCGCCCCCCTGAAGATGCGCCCGGTGGAAACGCTCTATTTCCCCTCGCCCAACTTCGGGGCCGAATGCTGGAAACGGCAGCGGTTCGGCATGGCGTCCCATGCGATCTGCGGCATCACCCATACCACCGCCACCCAGGCCGTGATGCGGGGGCTTCTGGACCTGCGCACCGCGCCGCAGGCCCCGTGGGATGCGATCATCTGCACCTCGCGGGCGGTTCACGCGGCGACGCTGCGCAACATCGAGCTGGCCGACGAGCACCTGCTGCAGCGGTTCGGAGCGGTGCCGCCCAAACCGCTGATGCCGATCATCCCGCTGGGGATCAATTGCGACGAGTTCGCCCATGATCCACAGGCGCGCAGGGACCTGCGGGAGCGGATGGGCTGGGGTGACGGCGATATCGTCGTGGCGACGCTGTCGCGGCTTCTGCCTTACGGGAAATTCGACCCCGGCCCGCTGTTCATCGCGCTCGAGCGCGCGCAGGCGCGCATGCCCAAGGGCAGGACGCTGCATTTCCTCGCCTGCGGCATCTATGGCGACAGCCATTCGCAGACCGTGTTCGAAAGCTGCGCCCGCGCCTTCATGCCGGGCGTGCGCTATCATCACCTCGACGGGGGCGATGCCACGGCCCGCCGCGAAACCCTGTCGGGGGCGGATATCTTCACCTTTCCCATCGACAACATCCAGGAGACCTTCGGCCTGGCCCCGAGCGAGGCCATGGCCGCCGGTCTGCCGGTCATCACCTCGGATTGGGACGGCATGCGCGACACGGTCAGCGAGGATGTGGGCATCCGCATTCCCACCCTGACCGTCGGCCCCGATCATACCGCCCCCGAAGCGTGGCGGCACCTGCATGGCGGGCTGACCTACCAGCAATACGGCAACAACCTTTCGGCGATGACCGAGCTTGACCTGCGCGCGATGACCGAAGCCATCGTCACCCTGGCGCTGGACGACGGCAAGCGGCGGGCCATGGGCATGGCCGGACGCAAGCGCGCGCGGGAGGCGTTCGACTGGGCCAGCATCATCCCCCGGATGCAGGATCTCTGGGCCGAACAGGGCGCGATGCGGCGCAAGCTGGCCGAAAGCGCGCGCGATACCCCGCGCCCGAACCCGGTGGGCCCCGCTCCGACCGACCTGTTCCGCAGCTACCCCACCCGGATCGCCGCGCCCGGCGTGTGCCGCGCGGTGGCCAGAGGAGATGCCGCGGCGCTCGGCAAGGTCCTCGCGGCGCGGCGCTATGACAAGATCGGGGGGATGTTCGAGAAAACGGACACCCTGCACTCCGTGCTGGGCGCGATTGTGCGCGCAGGCGAGGACGGCACCGATGCGCGCGATGTCGCCCGCGCGATCAAGGTCAACGTCCTGACCGTGGAGCGGGCCTGGGTGTTCCTGCTGAAATACGGCCTGATCGAACGGGTCTAGGCTCAGGCGCGGTCGCGCGCCTTGAGCAGCAAGGCCAGAGGCAGGCCGCAGCTGACCCCGATGCCGAAGGTGGCGGGGATGACCAGCAGGAACCAGCGGTTGCCGCGGACGGCTTCGACCAGCGCCCAGATGGTCAGCGCCACGGCGGCGATGGTCAGGTCATAGACCAGCGCGGTGGTGGCGTCGTTGACATACCAGGCGTCGATCATGGCCGAGAGCGACCAGCCGTTCGCGTCGAACCAGGCGTAGAAATACGTCCAGGGCAGGATCGCGCCGACGATGACGAGGGCGAGGTAGACGAGGCGCAGGGGCATGGGGGTCACTCCGAAGGGATTTCCCCAGACCTAGGCCGCGGCGGAGGGTGGTTCTAGCCCCTTAGCCCTTGGAGCTGTCTTCCTGCTTGCGCTTCGCCTCGACATAGGCGCGCAGGACGGCCTGCATCCGGGTGAGGTGGCCGGGGCCCTGGGCCTTGAACCACTCCAGCACCTCGGCCTCGACGCGGAGGGAAACGGGGGTCTTGCGCTCGGGGTAGACGACCTCGGCCCGTTCCCAGAATTCATCGGGCAGATCGTATTCCGGCGCGTCGGGCGCTGGAGGGGTGATCTCGCCGCGCCGTTTCTTCTCAAGCAGCTCTTCAAGCGTTGCGGTCCTGATATCGCTCACGGTCTTTCCTTCCTGCCTTCCACGCCGAAATCAGTCTCGTCCGGTCTCTGCGCTGCGTGTAGATGACGACAAAAACCTCTCCATCCACTTCCCCGAGTGCCCGGAACCTTCGTTCGCCGTAATCCTGCCGGACATCCTCCACGACAAGAAGCGGACCCGCGAAAACCAACGCAGCCCATTCAAAGTCCACGCCATGCTTGGACAGGTTGGCACGTCGCTTTTCCTCGGACCATTCGAACGACACAAGCCGCGCCCTCCTCCGGGAAGGTCTGTCGGCTATTTTCCTTAATTTTTCATTTCTGGCCGAACGTCTAACATATGTATATGCGCTTGTATATACAGACCGCTCTCAAGTCAACTGGCCCCCTCCTGCGACACCGTGATGCCGCGTCACGATTGACCCGCGGGCTAGGTTTCCCTACGCAGTCGCGAAACATTATTGCGTGAGCCGCCGCCAAACGCGGCCCTGACGTCAGCCAGGGGTGAGGAAATGTCCGAGATCGAACGCGAAAGCATGGAATATGATGTCGTCATCGTCGGCGCGGGGCCTGCGGGCCTGTCGGCCGCGATCCGGCTGAAACTGATCGACGCCGATCTGAATGTCGTGGTCCTCGAGAAAGGCTCGGAGGTGGGCGCGCATATCCTCTCGGGCGCGGTTCTGGACCCCGTCGGCCTCGACG